>JBGVFV010000050.1:0-31616 GCA_045121295.1 Candidatus Pelethenecus sp. | reverse complement strand
CAAAAATCAAGAAAGCGCTTTACTTTTTTGACATTTTTTGATTTTCTTATAAATAAATATAAATATTTATTATAAGATAAAAAAAATATAAAGTTTTTTTAGGAAAAAATGAAAAATAATAAAAAAGTTCTTGCATTTAATCTAAAAGTAAGTTATACTATTAAGGCATATGAATTTAATTTTATCGTCATAAGGAGGTAAAAAACATGGCTAGATGTTATGTAACTGGAAAAACAACAGTAACAGGTAATAAAAGATCACACGCTTTAAATGCTACACGTCGTACTTGGAAAGCAAATCTTCAAACTGTGCGCATCAAAGATGAAAACGGCAACGTTAAAAAAGTTAAAATTTCTGCTAGAGCTTTAAAGAGTGGCAAAATCGAACGTGCTTAATTAAATCTTTTACCTTAAATGATTTATTTATAAACTAATTGACCAATTGGTCAATTTTTTTATTTATACAGTTTAGATAATTTATAAAAGGGCTCGTATGAGCCCTTATTTTACATATTAGATAATTTTTCTAGATTAGCTATAGGATCTTCTGCATTTGCAATGTATGAACCACTTACAGCTAAATCTAAATAATCCTTAACTAATGGTAAGGTATGGTCTTTAATACCTCCATCAATATTAATAATATAATTATATCCATTAGATAATTTAAGTTCTTTTAATTCTTTAACTTTATCAATAGAACTTTCCATAAATTTTTGACCACCAAAACCTGGTTCTACTGACATTACCAATACCATATCTAGATAAGGTAAATATTCTTTAATAGCACTAACTGGTGTATTAGGTTTAATAGATATTCCAGCCTTAACACCAAAGCTTTTAATTAAGTTTATACAAGCCATTGAATCTTCTTCTGCCTCTACATGGAAAGTTATATAATCACTTCCAGCTTCTGCATAATCTTTAATATATTTGATAGGTTCTTCAATCATTAAATGAGTATCAAAAATATAATCTTTATTAATATTTTTAATTAATTCATGATTAAATGTTGAATTAGGCACAAACTTACCATCCATCACATCTAAATGTAACCATTTAAGCTTACCCTTAAATGGTTCAAGACATTTATTAACATTATTAAGATCCATAGTTAAAATTGATAAAGAAATTTCCATTATTTTTTATCTCCTTTAGTTATTTGTTCTAACATTTTTAAATAATTATCATGTCTTGATTTTAATATCTTTTCTTCATTAACTGCGTTAATTACTCCACAATCTTTCGCATTCTTTTGATGAATACAATCTTTAAATCTACAATAACATTCATCAAAATCAATAAATAAGTCTTTAAGTTCTGTTTTTTCAATTCCTAAAACATCAAGTTTAGAAAAACCAGGTGTATCACCTATATAACCATCATAATACTTATATAACGTTGTTTGTCTAGTAGTGTGTTTTCCTCTACCTAAGGCATAACTTATTTCTTGTGTTTGAAGTTTAAAATTTGGAAATATAGCGTTAATTAATGTTGATTTACCTGCCCCTGTTTGACCTGATAATACAGTAACCTTATTTTTTAGATGTTCAATTACATCATCAACACCAACGTTATGTTTACTGTCTACAAATAAAACTGGATAACCTAAATTAATATAATATTTCATTTTAGATTTTAAATCATTTAATTCTTCTACTGTTAATTTATCTATTTTAGAGATAACTATTAAAGGTGTTATATTTTGTTTTGTAATATTAGCTATAAATAAATCTAATAAGTAAAAAGAAAAATCTGGTTCTTTTGCGGCAAAAACCAACAATATTTGATCTACATTTGCTATATCAGGTCTTATAAGTTCATTTTTACGATCTAATATTTTATCAATCATATCATTATTGATTTCTACAATGTCTCCTACTTTCGGAGAATTTTTAATTATAATAACCTCTTCTTTTTTACTAATAGCCTTAGTATTCACAGCTGTAGTCTTTACATTTCTAAGTTTACCTCTAGCTTTAACTGAAATAACTTCATTTCCTAAATCTACTTGATAAACTCCACCATTTAAATTAATAATTCTACCTTGCATAATTTCTCCTATTTTTAAAAGTATATTAATATAATATATCTTTTAACAAAGAAAATCAAACTATTTTTAAGCTATCGGTTTAGAAACATATATTTCTATTTTATAGTTACTATTTTTATCAATAACTGTATTTTCACTAATAGATTGATATATAACAATATCTTCAATCATTAAAACTTCAAGATAAATAAAAATAACTTGTAAATTATTATTCTCTACAAAGGATAAAACTTCATTTATATGTTTACCCACAAAATTAGGCATGCTTAGCTTTGTGTTGTTATTTGAAACAGTAATTACCAACTCTTCTATTCCATCAAGTACTTGTTTATTTTGTAATGATTCTTTAATAATAATGCCATCAACCACATCATTATTTAATTCATAAACTACTCTTAATTTTATTCCATTATTGTTGCACATTATTTCTATTTCCTCTTTAACATCTTCAAAAACTTGTCCTAAAAAAGTTTGATAAGATATTGGCATTACTTTTCCTACATATACGTCTATTGGATAATGTGCTTTTATTTTTGTATTAGGGTATGGAATTGTTTTAATAACATTGTTATTATTATCTTCTAAATATAAAACATTATATTTAATACCACTTTCTTTTAAATGTTCTAATCCTTCTATTTCAGTCATATTAATAATATTTGGAACTATTAAAACTTTATTATTAAATAATCTGGGTGAAATAAATAAAAAATATATCCATGCAATAACAATAATAAATATAACTAACCATAATCTTAATGTTTTCATTTTTGAATCACCATTATATTATGTAGCAAAAAATAAAAACCTATTTGTTAAATAGGTCATTATTTAATATGTTTACTTCTTAATTGTCCACATGCAGCATCAATATCTGAACCTTGTTCTCTTCTTAATGTTACGTTTAATCTTCTTTTCTTTAACTGATCAAAGAAATTATGCATAGCTTCTTTTGTAGAACGTTTAAATGGTTTTTCTTTGACTTCATTATATGGAATAAGGTTTATATATACATTTAAGCCGTGAAGCAAATCTGCAAGCTCATTAGCGTGAGTTAATGTATCATTTAAGTCTTTTAATAATATATATTCAATTGTAACTCTTCTATTAGTCTTTTCGATATAATATTTTATTGCTTCTACAAGTTCTTCAATTGGGTATGCTTTATTAATAGGCATAATCTCGTTTCTAACAGTATTATTTGAAGCGTGTAAACTTATAGCTAAATTTACTTGTAATGGAAAATCACTATATTCATAAATCTTAGGTATTAATCCGCATGTACTAACTGTAATATGACGAGCACCAATTTCTAATCCTAATGGATAATTAATAATTTCTAAGAATTTAGTTACATTTTCGTAATTATCAAATGGTTCACCTATTCCCATTACTACAACATGACTAACTTTTAAATTAGTTAATTCTTCTACCATTAAAATTTGTAAAACAATTTCAAATGTTTCAAGATTTCTAAGTTTTTTCTTCATACCTGAAGCACAAAACTCACATCCCATATTACAACCAACTTGTGTTGTTACACAAACACTATAACCATAATCATGAGTCATTAAAACAGTTTCAATTAAATTACCATCTGTAAGTCTAAACAAAAACTTAATAGTACCGTCACTACTCTCTTGTTTAAGAACAAGTTCTAATCTATCAATAACAAAATCTTGTTTTAATGTTTCTATAAAACTTTTTTTCATATTTGATATTTCATCAAAAGAGCTAATTTTATGACGATATAACCATTCTACTAATTGTGCACTTCTAAAAGGTTTTTCTCCTTTTGATAATAAATATGATTTAAAATCATCTATTGTATAATTATAAATGTGATTCATCTTTTCACCTACTTTTTACATCAAGCATTATATCATTTTTAACAGATTAATAAAAGCACCCGAAGGTGCTTTTTATAATTAATCTCTTAATTTTGCTTGGAAATTAAATTGTAATCTATTAACTACAGATTTAATAATCTTATCAACATCAGTAGATTCTAGTGTTTTTGTAGCATCTTCTAATGTAAGTTTAATAGCGATAGATTTTTCATCTTCTGCTACATTTTCACCAGTATATAAATCAAATACTTCTAAGTTAACTAAATTCTTTCTAGTTGTTTGTCTAACGATAGAAAGTACTTCTTCACAAGTGATTTCCTTTTTAACAACGATAGCTAAGTCTCTTGTTACACTTGGGAACTTATTAAGTGGTTTATATTTAAATTGATTGTTGTGAGTTAAAACATCATCTAATTCAATTTCAAAAACAACAGTACCTGCTACACCTAATTTCTTAGCAAATCTTGGATGTAACTCACCAATATAACCAATCATCTTTTCGCCAATATAAATACCAGCTGTACGTCCTGGATGTAAGTTTTCTAATTCGCTATAAGCTTTATATGTAACTGTTACACCCATTCTTTCAAAGTATGCATCTAACACGCCTTTTAACACATAGAAATCAGCAACTTGTTTAGAGCCTTTCCATAATAAAGATTCAAATACACCATTCATAGCACCTGCAAGTTTTAATACTTCTGATTCAGTTGAATATGTATTACCTATTTCGAAAATACTTAAATTTTCTACTTTACGAGCTTTATTATAAGCAATAGCTTCAACAACACCATTTAATAAGCTTTGACGCATAACAGCTTTATCTTCTGTCATAGGCATTAATACTTTGATTGGATCTTTAGATTCTAAAGTATAAAGATATAAATCTTTTTCAGCAATCATAGAATAAGTAACAACTTCATTTAAACCCATATTAGAGAAGAATAATTTTGTTTGACGACTTCTAGATTGTTTATATGTTAAACCACCCTTACTATTAATAGATGCGATTGTTGTAGGGATATTATCATATCCATTCATTCTTGCAACATCTTCAATAATATCTTGGTATGAAGGCTCTAAATCCATTCTTCTAGATGGTAATAAAATAGAATAAACATCACCATTTAATTTATAAGTGTAGGCTAATCTATCAAAGATATGTTCAACTTCTTCTTTAGATAAAGATGTTCCTAATACACCATTAATTTTAGCAACAGTAATATCAACCACATGAGATGGTAATTCTTTAGTAATAACTCCTGTTACACCACTTAACACTTCACCTTCTGCAAGTTCAGCAATTAATTGTGCAGCATAGTCTAAAGCTCTTTCTACTCTTTCATAATCAATCTTTCTTTCAAAACGAGTTGATGATTCACTCTTTAATCCTAAGCGTGCAGAAGTCTTTCTAACACGTAATGGATCAAAATATGCAGCTTCTAAAACAATATTTTTAGTATCGTTTTCAACTTCACTTGATAAGCCACCCATAACACCACCTAAGCATAATGCTTCAGTTTCATTAGCAATAACAATATCAGTTGAAGTTAATGTTCTTTCAATTTCATCTAAAGTAGTAAGCTTTTCACCTTCTAAAGCATCTCTAACAATAATATGATTACCTAATCTATCTTTATCAAAAGCATGTAATGGTTGACCCATTTCAAATAATACATAGTTAGTGATATCAACTACGTTATTAATAGGGCGCACACCACTTGCAATTAATTTAGCTTTTAACCATTGTGGAGAAGGTTGAATAGTAACATTCTTAATAACTCTAGTTAAATATTTATAACAGCCTTCAGTTTGTACATCAACTGTAATAGTGTTTTCTTCATTTGATTCTTCTAATTCAGGAATAATAGTATATACTCTTTGATCCAATGCAGCACCAATATCAAAAGCAGCTCCTTCAATTGATAAAAGATCTGAACGATTAGATGTAACATCTAAATCAATAACAGTATCATCTAAACCTAAGTATTCTAAAGGACATGCACCAATTTCTGCATCTTCACCTAATAATTGAATACCATTTTTAAATTCTTCATCAATATATTTTTCTTCAATACCTAATTCTTGTAATGAACATAACATACCATTAGATTCAACGCCTCTAACTTTTGCAGCTTTAATTTTGAAATCTCCTGGTAACACAGCACCAACATTCGCAACAATTACTTTTTGACCTTTATCTACATTAGGAGCTCCACAAACGATTTGTGTAATTTCTCCTGGTCTAATTTCAACTTGACATACATGAAGGTGGTCACTATCTGGATGCATAACACATTCATGAACATAACCAATAGTAAGATTAGTTGCTTCTACTAATTTTTTGTATGTTTCAATTTCACATACATGAGAATTAATTTTAGCATGTAATTCTTCATCTGTAATATTAGATAAATCTAAATATTCGCCTAACCAATTTTTAGAAATCTTCATCTTACTTTACCTCCTTAAATTGATTTAAAAATCTAACATCATTAACATAGAAATTACGGATATCATCAATACCATACTTAAGCATAGTAACACGTTCAACACCAATTCCAAATGCATAACCTTGGATTTCATCAGGGTTATAACCACACATTTCTAATACATGATTATTAACCATACCAGCACCTAAAACTTCAATCCAACCTGTGTTCTTACACATAGAACAACCTACACCATCACATTTACTACATGATACGTCAACTTCTACTGATGGTTCAGTAAAAGGGAAGAATGAAGGACGTAGACGAATATTACGTTTTTCACCAAACATCATTCTAGCCATTTCAAGTAATGCACCTTTAAGATCAGCTAAAGTAACATCACTACCTAAAACTAAACCTTCACATTGCATGAATTGATGAGAGTGAGTCGCATCATCAGCATCTCTTCTATAAACTTTACCAGGACAAATAATTTTAATTGGTTTACCATTTTCAGCAAGCATTGTTCTAACTTGAACTGGAGAAGTTTGACTTCTTAATAAAATTTCAGGATTAATATAGAAAGTATCTTGCATATCACGTGCTGGATGTCCTTTTGGAAGATTAAGTTTTTCGAAACAGTTTTCATCTGTTTCAATTTCTGGACCTTCAGCAACAGTATAACCCATACTAATATATAAATCTTCTAAATCCATAATAGTTTTAGTTAAAGGATGAATACTACCTTTACTATAGTTAACACCTGGAAGTGTAACATCAATAGTTTCACTCTTTAATTTTTGGTTAATAATTTCTTCTTCAATTTGTTTTCTCTTAGCTTCAAATTTAGCTTCTAAAGCCATTTTAATTTGATTAGACTTCATACCAAGCTCTTTCTTAGCTTCAACTGGTAAATCTCTTAAATTAGCCATTAAAGAAGCGATTAAACCCTTCTTGCCTAAATAATTAGCTTTAACTTGTCCTAATGTAACTAAATCATTAACATTAGCTAATTCTTCTTCGGCTTTTAATTCAACATTTTCTAAATTTAAATTTTCCATTTCTTTTTCTCCTTTAAATAAAAAAGTCCTTAAGCATATTGCCTAAGGACGAATTAACCGTGGTACCACCTTAATTCTATAGAATAAATCTATAGCTCTCATTAATAGTTAACGCCTAATTTACGGATGTTATTAGCATCACTCCAAGGTGAATTCATATAAGACACTTGTAGAGGTTTCCACCATCCCTCTTCTCTAGAACCGTTCTTCCTATATTACTAGTCCTCTTCTACATTTTCATATAAATTAATTCTATCAAAAATTCATATTTTTGTCTAGAAATTTATTTATTATTTTCTTCTTGTTTTTCGTTATTATCTTTATTCTTTTTGTGTTTTTTACGCCATGTAATACTATACCCATAAGTTAATACAAATATAACTCCAAAAGGAAGATAGAAACCAGCAGTTTCATAGAACCATTTGATTCCTATTTGTTCAAACAATTTAACAAATACTGACTTTAATCCTTCTAAGCTTAATACACAATTTTCAAATAATAATACCATGTCATTATTTGATTTAAATATATAAGCTAATAATACACCTAACCCATGAACTAACATAGGAATACAGAATGCACTAAAAATCCCTTGTAAAAGACCATATTTTTTAAAATGTCTTGAACATATTAATAATGTTATAAGAAACACACCTAAAGCTATAAGATAAGCAATAAAATCATTAGCTAAAATTGTTTCTAACATTTTTTACCCCTTATAAACTTTAATCTTATCTAATACACCTATTGTATCAGTAAATGATCCGAATTCAGTTTTTTCTAATTCTTCACCTAAAACTCTAAACTTAGAATCTATAGTATCTATATACCATAAAGCTAAAGCTTCAGGAGTTGCAGGACGTTTAGCTGCCCCAAATTGAGGTTGTCCATGATGTGAGATTAACATATGTTCTAATAATCTTACTTCATTCTTTTCTTCTACACCTAATTTACAAGCCATTTTATTTATTTCTAATGCCCCTAAAACTAAATGGCCTAATAATTGTCCATCTAATGTATATTCAGTACCTTGAATACCAGTAAGCTCAATAGCTTTACCAATATCATGTAAAATAATACCAGCATATAAATAATCTCTTCTTAAATATGGATAGTTTTCAATAAATCCATCAGCTAATTTAAGCATACCAATTGAATGATAAGCTAAACCACCAACATATGCATGATGCATACGGCTTGCGGCTGGATAAATAAAGAATTCATCATGATACTTTTCAACTAATCTTAGAGTAATTTCTTTAATAATTGCATTTTCAATTCTATTAATCGAATTAAAAATACACATCTTTAATTCTTCTAATGACATACCTGCAGAAGGCAAGAAATTTCTTAATATAGTATTTCTATCATCTAGTGGTAACTCATCTACAGGAGTAACACTTGTTAATTGATGAGTTATTCTTTCACCAACAACTCTATTTACTTCAAAGACATAGATTTTACCATTAATTAAATCATTTCCTGTTGAAATAGATGTTTTAATATTTAATTGTGTTTGTTTGTCATCAGTAACATTTAAATTAATTAAACCATCTGATGTATTCATACCAGTAATTTTACCGATAATACGCATCTTATTTCAACTCCTCTATAAATATATATACCCCAACATTAGATAATGTATAATCAGGTCCAATCATATTACAATGTTGTAAACCATTAAAAATCATATTTCCTTGACAATTAAACTTAAATGTTTCCTTGTTGTTCTTAATTACAATTGAGAATTTATTATTATTTCCTGTAATTGTATATACTAATGTATTTTTAGTACATAAATTGTATAAAGGTTCAACTCTCTTTTCGATAATTAATGGATTATCAATTCTAAATTCAGGATATTTCTTTCTAATTTTAAGTAGACTTGCTAAGCCTTTAACATCTGCCATATATTTTTGTTTACGAGATTCATCGTAAATATTAATATCATCATTAGATTTATATGAATTTTCTTCACCCTTCTTAGTACGATAGAATTCTTGTCCAGCATGATAGAAAACTGCACCATAAGAAATTGCGATGATTTGCATAGCTAATCTACAACCATCTATTAATGTTTCCTCATCTAAACCTAATACATATTTACCATAATCATATACAGTATAATTATCATGACATTCAGTATAATTTATTGATTGAGTAGGATTATCAAAACGATAATGATCTAAACAACAACCTGTTACTAAATGATATAAATCATAAATCTTATCAGATAATCCAAAAATAATACCAGGTGTTTTATCCCATTGGCTACCCTTTAATAAATCACGATATTTATCATTAAAGAATGCATATCTAGGCATCTTAAAATGATTATATAAATGTGGTCTAAACGCATCTGGAATAGTGTTAGGCATATTCCACCCTTCACCATAAACCATAATAGTAGGATCAATTTGTCTTAATTCTTGATAAGCATTATTTAAAGTTTCAATATCTAATAAACCCATTAAGTCAAAACGGAAACCACTCATATTAAATGTGTCAGCCCAATATTTAAGGTTATCGATAATAAATCTAGAACACATTCTTTTTTCACTTGCTACATCATTACCACAACCAGAAACATTAGTATAGTTACCAAAACCATCTACACGATAGAAATAACCTGGAACTAAAACTTCAAATGGGAATTTAGCTTTCTCATAAACGTGGTTAAATACAACATCCATTACAACATTTAATCCTCGTTTATGACATTCATCTATTAATTGTAATAATTCATTAAGTCTTGAATATGGATCTTCAGGATTTTTTGAATACCAACCATTTGGAACAAAATATTGTTCAGGGTTATATCCCCAGTTATATTCTAAATCCTTTTCAATATCATCAACGCCACCAAAATCATAAATAGGCATTAATTGTAAATGTGTTACACCTAATTCCTTAATGTAATCTAAATGCCCGCCATCTACTACTCCTAAGAATGAATCCTTGTTTTCACCTTTAACATTATGTGTCAAATCACGAATACTAGCTTCATAGATAACTGCATCACTATAATTACCAGAGAATTTAGGCTTGTCATATTTCATCTTATATAATTTATTAACATCAATTACATAATTATATTTACCATTAGCACTTGATGAAATACCATATGGGTCATTAACTCTCTTATATTTATCAAACACTTTTGCATAATAAATATAAGCTACACCTTCAAGATCTCCATTAATCTCAATTTCCCAAACACCTCTACGAGAATATGTTAATTCTCTTTTTGATTTTTTACCATTTGGATATACTAATTCAACATAAATAGAACTTGCAACTGGACTCCAAATTCTAAAGATTGTAGAATTTTTATCATAAATAAAACCTAATTTACCACCATAATAGTATGTTGATTCAAATTCAGTAGTTCTAACTACACTTCCAGTATAAACAGGAATCATATTATCTAAATCATCTAAAATATAGTAGTTAACATGTAAATCTAATTTATTAGACACTTTTACACTAACTTTAGTAATAGGTCCTTCTGAAGAAATATAATTAATAGTTAAGTTTTCTATCAGCTCATCACCAGAATATAAATAGAAATTCTTAGCAATATATTTTGCTTTCTTCGAATAAATAATATTAATTTCATTATATGTGTCGATAAAACCCATTATACTCTTATTCATACTAAACAACTCCTAAAAAATTTTTTATTTCATCATTATTATTATTTTTGACATTACCGTTTAAAATATTAATAACTATTTCTTTTGTAATGTCACTTCTTCTTGATTGATCTATTAAATTAAAATCAAAATTAATTTCCTTGATATTGTGAATAGCTAGTCTTTCGTATCTTGATGTAATGTCTTCTAAGCTACATTTAATATCACTAATTTTATTCCATAATAATATGGCTTCTTCTAAAATATCCATATTGCCATAAAATAATGAAATATTATTAAATTCATTACTTATTAAATAATTAATATCTAACGCTTTAGATTTTTCCTTCTTTGTTATTAAAGTCATAGAAGGTAATTCACCATTCTTTAAAATGTATAATGCATAAAGATTATCATAAACATCATACTTAAAAGCTAATTCAGCCAATCTTTGATAAAAAGAATGATTTTTAAAAACATTATATTTAACAATGTATTCTAACCCTTTTTTAGATTCAAAAGAAAGAATCTTAAAAAACATATCTTTAATGTATTCTTCTTTTAAATATTTTAAATAATCTTGATTAAAACATTCAATAATTTGGTTATCTAAATCAAAGTTAAGTTTAGAACTAAAATATAACGCTCTTAAAACTCTTAAAGCATCTTCATTAAATCTAACATTTGCATCACCAATAGTTTTTATTAATCTATTTGATAGATCCTCTTTTCCGTTAAATAAATCAATAATCTCATAATCACTATTCATAGCAAATGCATTAATAGTAAAATCTCTTCTTACTAAATCTTGCTCAATTGTTTCAGCAACAACTGTTGTAGGATGACGGTGATCAATATATTCAATATCTTTTCTAAACATCGTAACTTCAAATTCTTCATCTAAATAAATAATACGACATCCAAGATATTTTGAACCTTTCATTTCAACATTATCAAACATTTTAGAAATGTCATCTAATGATGCATTTGTGGTAATATCAATATCATTTAAAGGATTGCCTAATAAGTAGTCTCTAACCGCACCACCAACGATATAACCTTCAAATGAATTACTATTTAAAATTTGTAAAACTTTAATTCCTTTTTCTAATTTATTCATAGTAACACCATCCTTTATTATACAAAAAAAATAAATAAAAATCTATTAAATTGCAAACAAAAATCAAACATTGTATAATATTATTGGTGATTAAATTGAAATTGATACAAGGAACGTATGAAAATACAATTATTATTAATAAATCAAAGTTTATAGCACAAGCATTTAGAGTAGATTCTATTGAAGAAATTGAAAATATTCTTTCTAATATTAGAAAGAAATATTATGATGCGACACATAATTGTTACGCTTATCGACTAAATGATAATATCCAAAAAATGAGTGATGATGGTGAACCTGCCAAAACTGCCGGAGCTCCAATGCTTGATGTTTTAGTTAAACAAGATGTAACAAATATTTTAGTAATTGTTACTCGTTATTTTGGAGGCACTTTATTAGGTGCTGGAGGTTTAGTAAGAGCCTATTCTTCAGCTACTAGTGAGGTACTAAAAAATGCCACTTTCTATACTCTAAAACCACAAAAAAGATTTATTATCACCATTTCTTATTCTTCTTATCAAACATTAATTAAAATGCTACCTTATATACAAATAGAAAAAACCTCATTTATGTCTGAGGTTACTATTGAAGGTCATTGCGATATCGAATTATATGATAACATTATCAAAGATGCCTACACATATAAAATAGGTGATCTAAATATTACTCCACTAGATGTTTCAACTATTGAGATTCCGATAGATACTTTAACCTAGTAGATTCTCCGCCTCTAATATGGCGGATTTTTTTATTATACTCTAAAAGATTTTTTACTTCAATGTATAAAGATGGATCAATATTTTCTAACTTAGTAGTAAGATCATGATGAACAGTAGACTTAGAAAAACCAACAATTTTCGCTACTTCTCTTACAGTTCTTTTTCCTGTTAAAAAGATATGAGCCATTTCAATAACTCTATTTTCAATTTCGTCCATTATGCATCACCTATTATTTAATATGCACAATGTCTATAAAATATAATAAAGCTATCTAAAAAATGATAGCTTTAATTTATATTATTTATCGTTTGTTAAATCATTTATTTCTTTACCATATACATTTAAAGGATTAACATAATTACCATTTACTACTATCTCTAAATGAACATGTACTTTTGCTTCTACATCTTCCACAGAAGTTGAAGCTTTACCAATGACTTCACCTTTAGAAATTGTATCGTTAATCTTTAATGAAACATTTGATAAAGATGAATAGACACTATATACATCATTTGAATGTTCAATTGTAACTGTTACACCATAAAGTTCATCATCATCAATATCAACTACTTTACCATCATATATAGCTGTTGCATTAAATACAGAATTATCAGGTTTACTATAGCTCATACCTTTAGATTCTAACATATAACTTCCATTAGAGATGATAGCACTAGCAAGTTGTTCATCTGATAAACTAGCATCAAAGAATGTTCTAACCACTTCATATTCCCCACTTATTGGTAACGCAAATGTCTTGATAACAACAACTGGTTCATTAGGTCCATCTGTAGGTTCAATAACAGGAGTTTCTTCATTAATAGTTGGTTCTTGGACTACAGGTTTTTCTCTTAATGCTAATGTCGCAATTGTTATAACTGTACCAAAAACAACTAATACTACAGCTATAAACATTAATAATTCCTTTTTGTCTATTATAAATCTTTTAATCTTTTCTTTCATATTTTCACCTCAATAGTATTATTGTCTAATGAGGTTTATTTTATACAAATAAGTTATTAATTTGGGATAATTATATCTGCTAAATAATTTAACCCATAAGTTATTATAAATGCACTTATAAAAGAAATAAATACATAGGCAACAGTAATATATGCACTTTTCCCTTTTTTAAAACATTCTTCTAATCTACTTGATTGAAGAATTAAAAAACTTAACACAAAGAATATACAAAATCCTACTGAAAATAAAATCGGTTCTATCATAATATTTCTCCTTTATCAAAATAAGCCTCCGAAGAGGCTTATAAATTACTTTGTACCAAATAGTCTATCTCCACAGTCACCTAAACCTGGAACTATGTAGCCATTTTCGTTTAATTTTTCATCTAATGACGCTAAATAAATATCAACATCTGGATGATCATTTTGTAGAGTTTTTACACCTTCAGGTGCACCAACTAAACCTACATATCTAATATCTTTACAACCACGTTTTTTAAGCATAGTAATAGCAGCTGAAGCACTACCACCTGTTGCCAACATTGGATCAACCACTAATACTATTGAATCAACAATGCTTGTAGGAAATTTAGCGTAATATTCAACTGGTTCTAAAGTTTCTTCATTTCTATATAAACCAATGAAACCAACTTTAGCTGTAGGTACCATACTTCTAATACCTTCAACCATACCTAAACCTGCACGTAAGATTGGAACAATAACAATTTCACTTGCTAATTCTTTTTGTACAGTCTCACAAATAGGTGTTTCAATAGTAACATCTCTTAGTGGGAAATTTCTTGAAATTTCATAAGCCATTAAGCCTGCAATTTCTTCAACATTTTGATAGAAATCTTTTGTCTTAGTTTCTTTCTTGCGAATATTAGTAATTTTATGTTTAATTAATGGATGGTCTAAAACTGTAAATGCCATATTATTCTACCTCATAACTTGTAATTTTATCTATTCTTCTTTGATGTTTTTCCATATTAGAAAATTCTGTACCTAACCATGTATCAACAATTTCTATCGCTAATTCATTAGGTGTATATTTAGCACCCATAGCTAAACAGTTAGAATCATTATGTTCTCTAGTTAATACTGCAGCATCTACACTACCAACTAAAGCACATCTAACACCCTTAACTTTATTTGCAGCAATTGAAATACCAATACCTGTATAACAGATAACAATACCTTTATCAACAACTTTATTAGCTACATCTTTCGCTACTGCAATACCATAATCAGGATAATCACAACTATCTTTTGAATAAGTTCCTCTATCTATAACTTCTATTCCTTTTTGTTTTAAATGATCAATAACTACAGCTTTTAAATCATAGGCTGCATGATCAGCACCAATTGAAATTTTCATAACTAACACTTCCTTTATTTTACTCTATATATTATTATACTTGTTTTTTTAGATATAATCAATTAGACAATAAATTAATATTATGTTAAAATATATTTAATATGGCGGTGAAGATATGAAAAGATTAGATATAATAATTCCTCAATATAATGAAACTCAATTATTGGTAGAAAGATTATTAAATTCAATAAACAACCAAATTAATATAGATTTATCAACAATAGGAGTAATTATCGTCAATGATTGTTCTAATAATTCACTACCTAGCACTATTAAAAATAAATACCCATTATTAGATATAACATTATTAAGAACACCTAAAAATGGTGGACCTGGACTTGCTAGACAGTTTGGAATAGATAATTCATCTGCCGAATACGTAACATTTATAGATGCAGATGATACATACTATTCTAATGATTGTCTATCAAAGGTTATGGATGTTATATTAAAAGATAAACCTAATGTAATTCTTACAAACTTTATGGAAGAAACTAAACTTAATAATAAATATACTAATATACTTCATCAATCTGATATTATTTATATTCATGGTAAGTTTATTAATAGAATGTACTTGATTGAAAATAAAATACGTTTTAGTCAAAATTTAAGATTACATGAAGATTCTTATTTTTCTTCACTATTGCTATTTAATACCAATAATTCATATAAATTAGATACTATAACAAACTTTTGGAGAATTAATCCTAACAGTTTAATCCGTCAAAAAAGAAAATATCATTATCTAGTTACTTCTTTTAATGATCTTATTACATCTAATAAAGAATTATATAATGAACTTGTTTTAAGAAATAACCCAATCAAAAACGAATACATAATAAAAGCTATAACTTATTTATATTGTGTACTTGCAAGTAATATGTTTTCTGATAAAAAAGATAAAAATCTAATGAAACTAAAAGATAATTATGAATATATGTTTTATGAGCTTTTAAGCGAAATGATTGATGTATTCAATAATGAACCTAATGTTCAATTATACATGAACGAACAAATAAATATATTTGAAAAATCAACAACAAAAGTAATTGAACCTTGGTTTAATTTTATAACAAGAATCTCAGAAAAGTTTGAAAAATAATAAAGGTGGTCATTGACCACCTTTTTCGTTATTTTCTATTAAATGAGTTTACATTTACTAATGATACTTCTTCCTTTGACATACCATTAAAAGTAACGTTATCTAATTCAACCTTATTAACGTAATTAAAAATTAATCCTTCACCCTTCATTGGATCTAAGAAATCCATCATAGCAGGAATACCAGCTACAGGATTATCAGAATAACTAAAATTAACGTTTTGAATTGTAATTGATTCAATTGGTTGTTCTGGAAGACCAAAGAATGTTCCAGCTGCCACATTAACATTCGTACAATCAATATCTTTAAAGACAAATTTACCTAAATAAGGAGTACGATCATCAATAGGTAATTTTTCTTTTGTCCATACATATTCTGAATGGCCATCTGGATCACAATAATAGAACATATTAACTACTAATGGAGTTAATACATCATCCATTTTAATGTTTTCAAAAGTTATTCCATCAATAACTGCTTGTTCTCCTCTACCACGTCTTGTTTTAATACGTAAGCCTCTATCTGTTTGATTGAATAAACATTGTTTAACATTAATGTTTTTAATTCCTCCACTCATTTCACTACCAAATACAACAGCACCATGACCGAAGTTCATTGAACAGTTTCTGATATTAAAATTAGATGATGGAGTTTTATAAGTTTTACCCATATAAATCTTACCAGCTTTAATCGCAATACAGTCATCACCTACGCTGAAATAAACACCAATAATATCAACGTGATCACAAGATTCAGGATCACAACCATCAGTATTAGGAGAATTTTTAGGGCTCACTAAACGCATATCAATAAATCTAATATGGTTAGAAAAATATGGATGTAAATTCCATGAAGGAGTATTAGTTACTAATACACCTTGGAATGAAATATTACTACATTTATTTAAGAAAACACCTCTAGGTCTCCATGCAATTCTTTTAATGCGATGAGTAGTCCACCAATCAGAATTATGAGCATTACCATCAATAGTACCTTGACCAATAATCTTAACATTAGATACATTAATACCTGTAATGATACTTGCGAAACAATCTAATGGATTACCTTCCCAAGAACCAAGATTATATTCACCTTTTTCATCAGATGTATAAGTCATACCTGGTAAAATAGGATAATGGTTACGATCAATATCACCAATTAAATGTGCATCCTTATGTAATTCAATTGTAATATCACTCTTAAGGAAAAGTGGGCCTGTATAATATTTACCTGCAGGAATATAAACTCTACCATCTTTTGGACATGCATTAATACATGCTTGAATAAAGTTAGTATCATTATTGATTCCATCACCTTTTGCACCAAAATCTAAAACATTTAAACACACATATTCATAATCAGTCTTAAATTCTACACTTTCACCATTAATTGTAATAGTGTAAGTTGTATCAGGTTTAAGATTATATAAAGAATGAATATTTGTATTAATAGATTTAGAATGTAATTTACCATCTAAATACACATCATATTCAGATGTGTTATAAACATCATTATTAATTAATTCAATTGTAACACTTGTAGAACTTTTAAAAATAATATTAAACATAATAATCCTCCTTCATTTGAGTATTATATTCAATTTTGATCTTTGCATATACTATTAAGTTTTTAATTGTTAAAAATAATAAATCAACTAACAAGTAGCATAAACCATAAGTAAAAGGTTCAATACCATAATTTGTGCCACCAAATAGATTTAAGATTAATCCTTTAGAGCCTAAGAAAACTGTTACAATATATAACAATATAGATAACAACATATTATACCCTAAAGCAATAAAGAAAGACACTATACCTTTTTGATTTACCATTAATGTTCTATATGTATCATCTTTTGAACTGTTAAACATATGAACTACAGGTTTAACAATGTAGTTCATAAATAAAGCTAAAACAAGTCCAATTACGACAATTGTTGAAACATCTGCCGCTAATTGAGAAATTCTATCTTCTGGAGTAGAACTAAAATCTAACCCAATATCTAGACCACCAATTACACTAAAGAAAACGGCAGCCGCAGCTGCCCAATACTTTAGTAAAAGAGATACAAACCAAGACGGAAGTTTTGAGAAAACTCCCATCTTGTAAACATTTTGTTGTTCTTGTTGTGATTCATCTTTTACTTTTTTGCTCATTAGAATACAACCTTTTTATAGTTTTTATCTCTCTTAATATAACCTAAGATAC
Source organism: Candidatus Pelethenecus sp. (assembly GCA_045121295.1). Classification (GTDB taxonomy): domain Bacteria; phylum Bacillota_I; class Bacilli_A; order Acholeplasmatales; family Anaeroplasmataceae; genus Pelethenecus. The sequence goes on along the minus strand of JBGVFV010000050.1, from coordinate 13,093 downwards.
ATCCAGTAATTGAACAAACAATAGATAATACAACACAACCTATTGAAACATAATGTTCCCAGTTCAATGTATATGGTTGACTTAATACTACATCAGCATTATATGATTGGAAAATGGCAACAATCCATAAAATACCAACTACAGCGATAACTGCTGAACATAATGCAGAAATAATTACTGAACCTAAATTTCTTTTACCCATTAATGTAACACCGTTAAAAACGTTGATACAGCCTAGTAATACCATTAGGAACATATATAAACCATAATAGTTATTATTTAAGAATAAAATTTTACTGTGTACACCTAAGAAGAAACCCATAAATAAACCTGGTAACGCAACTAAAATACCTGCTAATTTACAAGGATTATATTTAAATGAATCTTTAAAACCATACCACCAGTCATCTAAAGCTTTTACAAAAGCATTTTTCTTTTTTGGTTGAGTTTCAGTAGATTGAACTTCTTCAACAACTTCAATTTTTTCTTGTTCGTTTACCATTTTATTCACCTACCTAATTCTCTTTTCAGTTTCCTTGTCAAAGAATAAAATCTTTTCAGCTTGGAAACATGCTCTGATAACTTGTTTATCTACATCATCACGGCCTTCAACTTTAGCAATGATTCTTTCACCGCCAAAAGTACCGTAAACTAATTTGTAAGAACCTAAGAATTCATGATAATCAACTTCTAAGTCAAATACTTGACCAGCATTCTTTTCAATTGATAAATCATCAACGAATACATAGTCAGGACGTGAAGCCATTACAACTTCTTTACCAGCATAATCAGCTAAAATAGCTCTATGATCAGCTGTTAATTCAATTTCATGACCAGAAACATGAACAAATTTAGTACATTCGTCATTAATTTTACCTTGATAGAAATTACAAGGTGGAGTACCAATGAAACCAGCAACGAAAATATTTTCAGGACGTTCAAACATTTCTTTTGGAGTAGCAATTTGTTGAACATAACCATCTTTCATAACAACAATTCTTGTTGCTAGAGTTAAGGCTTCAATTTGGTCATGTGTTACATAAATAAATGTAGCACCTAATCTATCATGTAATAATGATAATTCTTTACGCATTGATCCACGTAATTTAGCATCTAGATTAGATAATGGTTCATCTAATAAGAATACTACTGGGTCACGAACGATAGCACGTCCAACTGCAACACGTTGACGTTGACCACCAGATAATTGTTTTGGTTTTCTGTTTAAGTAAGGTACTAAACCAAGTACGTTTGCAGCATACATTACTTGTTTATGAATAGTTTCAGGATTAACCTTACGAATTGTTAATGAGAATGCTAGGTTTTGATATACTGTCATATGTGCATATAACGCATAATTTTGGAAAACCATTGCGATATCTCTATCTTTTGGAGCTACATCATTAACTCTTTTACCGTTAATGATTAAGTCACCTGTTGAAATTTCTTCTAGACCAGCAACCATTCTTAATGTAGTAGATTTACCACATCCTGATGGACCAGCCATTACAATAAATTCACCTTTTTCGATGTTGATATTAAAATCATATACTGCATGGAAACCATTTGGGTATATTTTATTAACATCTCTAAGGACTACGTCATAAATTTTCTCAGACATGATTATACCCCCTTACTAATATCTTTTCCTTGCATGTATTGATGATATCTAACAGACTTCTTGTAAGCAATAATACCGCTTATAATAAAGAAGAATGCAGATAATGCTAAAAATACAATTGCAATAATCGCTCTAACATAACCAGATTGTGGTAAATAAGAGTTAGCCATTGGATCACCAATAACTGTAGCACCTAATCTACCAGTTTCTAAATTATTAGCTAAATATGCTGTATAATCTGTAATAAGCATTAATGGGAACCAGAAAATTCTTCCTACACATATACCACCAAACGCCATTAATACATAGCTATATGATTTATTATATGCTTTAACTTTTTCAATTGATAAGAAACCAAATAATAATATAACTATATTTCCTAAGATTTTAACAATAACATCAAAAGTTGTCCATTTAATAGAGTTTAATGAAATGAATGCAGCAAGTACACTAAATACAATTGCAAGCATACCATATTTATAAGATGAAGAATTTGCGCGATAACGCATCATTTCGCCTTGCATATCACTTTGATCGTAATATACTCTTTCTTGCGCTAATTCCTTTTTTTCCACGTTAGTTGTCATATTATTCACCTAACCCTTCTAAACTTAATTCTCTCTTAGTATCTTTATATCTAAATACATTATAAGCAATTAATAAGCCGTTTAATGCAATAAATGCAACTAAGAATACAGAATAAATAATTAATGTATTATAAGTTAATTCGAAGTGGCTAGTATCTCCTTCAATAAACCATTGTACAACTGGGCTAACATCTTTTGTTAATTCGCCTACAGTATAAGTAACCTTAGGTAAATTTTTATTAGCTAAAGCTCCCCAGTTGATAAGATCCCAATTAGCAGATAATGAACCCATAGCTATAAAATTGAATGCTAATGTAATACCAGAAAATACTATTGTAGCAGCTGGACAAGCAACACCAGAAACTAAGTTAGAAATATAATACTTCTTTCTTGATGCATTAGCACAGATGCACATAACAGCAACCATAGCCATTGAGAATAATCCTAAATAGAAAATAGAGTTATTTGCTAATTGTAAGTCTTGGTTGAAATCAAACATAGCTCTATATACTTTTTTGAAGCCTTCATTTTTCTTGAAATTTCCATATTCAAAATTAAATTCAGCAGCTTCTGTTTCTTCTTCGAAGAATTTTAAATCGTTAATAAATGCGAATAAGAAGTCGTTATTTGTAGCAGTTGTTGCATTTGGATCTTCTAAAACATTTTCTTTATAGTTTAATGCTGTATCGTTATATTCAGTTATATAAACCGTAGATGATACGAAAATAAATAATGAGAATGCAAACATAATTAAATATATTAATTTTGCATTTTTCTTTAAAAATTGAGACATAATAACCTCCAATCAAGTTTATTTAGAAGGGCATGAAGGTCATGCCCTTCCATAAACTTATCTTATTTTTTTAATTCTTTTCAATAATTATCTTAAATCGAATAATTGTTGATAATGTTGTAAGTAATCCTTAGCGTGAACTGACCATAAAGCTTCTAAAGATGCTCTAGTAACAGAACTTTCTTCCCAACCATGGATAACTACTGATCTCCAACCACTATCACCAGTTCCACGAGTGAAGAATTCTGATAATTGAGCGTATGAAGATGTTTCAGCTGGTGATGAACTCCATTGAGATGGAACCATTGCACCGAAGCCTGCTTCTCTTGTTGTTAATGCACATGTAACTACACCTGAATTAACAGCACTTAATAAGTTATTTAAACCTTTTTGACCTGAAGTATGAGTAACTTGGTAGTCAACAGCGTCAGAACGAACATGACCGATACCTTGAGTTGTACCAACACAAGCACGGAAATAGTTATTCCAACCTAAAGTTGAAGCGTTGATTTCATCCATAATAGTACGAGTATATTTAGGATAATCAATACCACCAATATTTATTGTACCTTCTCTATAAGCTAAACCTGTAGTTTCATTAACGCCTGCAGGACCGAAGTCTTGTAATTCAGCACCTTCTGTTCCGTAGAAGTAATCAGCTAATTGACATGCAGCAATAATTTGAGATTCATCTTTTCCATCGAATGTTGGAAGAACAGTACCTGAACCTTTATTAGAACGAGCATCTTCTGTATATCTACTTAATGCGTTCTTAGTGAATGGATTGTTTGCCCACTTAGTTAATGGTGGAAGAACTGGCATAATACCATCGTATTTATAATCAGCTTTACCAATACCATTTTCATCTAATTTATTGTAAACAGCTTGTGTAGCATTGTAGTCATACATTAATAATGCAGCACCTTCGCTACCACTTAAATATTTAGCAGTGTAGCTACCACCTGAAGAAGCTTCGAAACCATTGATGATTAAACCTTCTTGATATAATTGATGTAAGTAACCTAATGCATCATATGTAGCAGCAGTTGTTCTAGCATCTGCTAATTTACCATTTTCATCAAAATATAAGAATTCTTTTTCAGAAGTTAAACCTCTTACACCCCAAGCTTGTGCGAAGTATAAGATTGAGTCAATACGAGAATCCTTAGTTTCACGTGGGATAATACCATGTACTTTATTTGCAGCACCATATAAATAAACTGAGTTATTAACAGCACAACGCATTAAAGCAATTAAATCATCTACAGTGTAACATGCATGTTCAGCAGTGAATACTTCAGAACGTTTAGCATAAACACCTGATGGCATATAAGCTGCATCAATATAATCTTTTAAAGCTTGAACATAAGAAGCACCGTTCTTAGTAGCTAATTCATTTTGAGCAGTAACAGGGTTCTTAGCTGCTTTTAAAGTAATTGTTTTAGCTTTACCAGCAACAGAAACTTGAACTTTTTGATCTTTTGAAGTGTCGATGAATGCGTTATAAGCAGTTGCTTTAGCAGCTGTAGTATCATAATCACCAGTTAATTTAGCATCATCATCTAATAACCATTGTACTAATTCAGTGTTCATTAAGAACATTTTTTCAGGTGAATCAAGACCATCAAAGTATGGTAACATATATAATTCACCATCTAAGTTTGTCATTTCAGAAGCAACAGTTGGATGTTCTTCTAAGAACTTAGCGAAATTAGGCATATATTCTAAATAATCATTTAAGTTAACTAAACGACCTTGTTGATTCATTTCTGCAGCTGAAGCTGAATCTGTTAATAATAAGTCGATAGTACCAAAGTTTGCATTATCTTTAATTTTTGTCCATTGATCTTTAGTAGCCTTTTGAGTATAAGCATCTTCTGCGAAATCCCAAACTGCATCATTAATCTTACAGTTTAAGTTATCTTGAACTGCTTTCCACATTGGTAATAAGTCACCTTCTACATAAGTTTGACCATCGATTGGGTTAGTATAAGCTGTACCGTTGAAGCTTGAACCTTTACCCGCTTTTAAACCAGTGTAAGTAACACCAGTTTCTTTACAATAGTTTACGTAAACATTTAATGTCTTACCTTCCATATCAGGATTGTCAACTTTCTTTTCACAACCTGTAGCAGACATTAAAAGTAAACCAGCTAGTGCCGAAACACCTAAAATTGTTTTCTTTTTCATTTTTTCCTTCCTCTTTCTTTCCTTTTCTATTCTTTTACCCCACCAACATTAACACCGGCTGCAAAATACTTTTGTATTTTCGGATAAATAATGATGATAGGAATTATAGAGCAAACTAATAACGCATATTGAATTGAATATTGCGATACATCAGAAACAACACCTTGATCTGCTGCTTCAATAATAGATTCCATCTTTGATCTAATATATACTTGTAATGGTTGGTCATCTACACCTAATAACATTTGAGCCCATAAATAACCATTCCAACGAGATATAGCATAGAACATTGCTACTGTTGCAATTGATGCTTTTGACATAGGAATATAAATCTTTGTCAATAATTGGAATTCAGAAGCACCATCAATTGTAGCCGCTTCTTCAATTTCAGTTGAAACTGAAGAGAAATAGTTTCTTAATAATATTATATTAAATGCGTTGAAACCTAATGCTACGATAAACATATATTTATTTCTAACGCCTAAATCAACGAAGTTGTTATATGTAGGAATTAAACCTGCAGAGAACCACATTGTGAATACCAACATGAAGTTAAATCCACGACCAAACATTAATCTAGATTTAGATAATGCATAAGCACCACAAATACCAACTAACATCGAACAAATTGTACCATACATTGTATAGAACAATGTATTACAATAAGATAACCAGAATTTTGAATCAGCAAATATTTCTTTATAAGCACCTATTTGGAAACCAACAGGCCATAATACTACTTTACCACCATCAACTGCTGCTTTTGTAGAAATTGATGCAGATAATAAGTATACAAATGGATATAAACAAGCTAATGCGAATAAAGTTAATAATACATAAGCTAATATCTTAAATATAACTTCAGAACGATCTAATCTTTTCATTTGTCTTCACCGCCCTTAGAATAATGATGTATCAGAAACTCTTCTACTGATAGCATTTGCACCTAATACTAAGCACATTGCAATTAAAGCGTTAAATAAATCGGCAATAATACCTATTTGATCCCCACCATTAACAGCTAATGATTGGTCACCGCTTCGACCTGCCATATAGTAGATCATTGTTGAGATAACTTCTGATGTTTCCCAAGCATTTCTTTCTGTACCAACTAATAAGATAATCTTTTCATAACCAACATTTAAAATTTGACCTATACGCATGATTAACATGATAGTTAATGTTGGAGCCATACCAGGTAATGTTACATATCTAATTTGTTGCCATTTAGAAGCACCATCGATTCTTGCAGCTTCGTAACTTGTTGGAGAAATAGCCATAACAGCTGCGAAGTAAACAATTGAACCGTAACCAGCACCTTCCCATACACCTGATACTTGGTAAATAGGTCTAAAGAAACGTGGATAATATAATACGTTTGCATCAGATGCAACCATATCTAATCCAGCTAAAACCTTATGAACGATACCTTCAGGAGATGCAGCAGTACCTTTAGCACACCACATTGTTAATAATGATGTAACTACTACTGTTGAAACGAAGTGAGGTAAGTAACATAATACTTGAACGATACTTCTATATTTATCATTTTTAATTTCACTAAATAATAAAGCCAAGAAAATTGGAATTGGGAAACCACAAATCAAACCATACATACTATTAACGAATGTATTTCTAAATGCTGTCCAGAATCTAGTTCCATAATCCCCAAGTAAATCGAAGCCCCATTCAAAACCAGCCCATTGATCAGCTCTTAATGCTGTACCAGTATCCCATTTGAAACCATCAAAGATACCAAGAATTGGTTTATACTTGAATAAAATTAAGAATATTAACATTGGAACTAATAGGATATATAATCTCCAGTCCTTCTTTAATGTTAATAAAATTCTTTTCCAACGCTCGCGTTCTACCTGATCCACAACTTTTTGATCAATTACTTTTTGCATTCTAAAACCCCTTTCTCAACGCCAGAATCTTCTTCTTCATCCAAACACATATGAAAATCTTCTTCCACACACATTTGGTCTTTTTCTTCTAAAAATTTATTTTTCACATTAACCAGTACCCCTTGAGTAAATAATATACAAGTCCCAAGAATTAACATAGCATATCCATACAAACTCCAAACAGGGAATGCTAAGATAAACATATTACCAGTTAATATATAATAAACTAAAACTAACATTAAGGTTGCTATAACAATATCTAAACAAGCCAAACCTGCCATAGAACCCATAGTTTCTTTCTTTTTTCTTTTCTTTTTGTAATCAAACCAACAGAAATTCAAACTAAATGTTGATAATGAAACTATTAAAGATAAATATAACTTCCAGTCATAAAATACCTTTAATGAATCTGTCGGATTAATCAACTTCCCACTTAACACTGTTGATAATGCGAGAAACGGAACTAATATCAATCCATAATTTCCCCATCTTGTTGTAGAAATCATCATAATCAACAATGATATAGCGTATGGTATTATTGTGGCATAAATCATTTTATTAAAAACAAATACTCCAAAAAATTCCACAATTATACCAATAATTCCTGTTATCAACAAGTCAATGAGCATATATTTTTTTAAACTCATATATAAAACTCCAATAACTATTTGATTTTACTATTTTGTTACTTTACTAATAGTTTAAATTTTTAAGCTTTTTTACCTTTCTAGTAAAAAATAATAGCGCTTACATAATTCATAAATTATTTTATCATCTTTGCTTATTTTAGTCAATACTTTTAAACCTAAAAAAAGAGTACAGAATTAAGATTTTTGTTCCTTAAATATTTTATATTTATATTTATACTTATCCAAAGTTGTTGCAACTGTGTTATAATAAAATAAACAGGTGGTGATTTTTAATGATTTATGAAATAGATCATAGTTATTCTATCAACGAAATAGTAAAAAAAATGAAGAAAAATGACATATTAATATTAAATGATGGTATTTACAATGAAAAAGTGTATATTACAAATAATGATATTACAATAAAATCCAAAAATCCTCATATGGCTATAATACAAAATAAGGATTATTATCATAAAATTATGGAAAACAACAATGAATGTAATACTTTTGGAACATATACTGTATATGTAGGTGGAAATAATGTAACATTAGATGGTTTACATATCAAAAACCTATCTACTCCTTCAAGAATATACGGTCAAGCCGTTGCTCTACATGCAGACGGTAATCACTTTATCTGTAAAAACTCTATTATTGAGAGCGCTCAAGATACATTATTTACAGGGCCACTTCCAAAAGATTTACAAATTAGATATAAAGGTTTCCATACTAATGATATACTTAAACCCACTTACTCTTTCCAAGCTTATTTAAATTGCAAAATAATAGGTGATGTTGATTTTATTTTTGGCTGTGCAACTGCATTATTTAAACAATGTGAAATAATTGCAATTGATAATAATTCTTCTCATTCTCCTTATCTAACTGCACCAGCACACGATATTGATCAACCATATGGTTACTTATTTTTAAATTGTAACATTAATTGCCATAAACCTTCATATTTATCAAGACCTTGGAGAGATTATGGATGTGTTGCTTTTATCGATAATGTATTAGATTGTAACATAGTTCCTGAAGGTTTCGATAAATGGAATAATTCAAATAGAGATAAAACAGCAAGATTTTATGAATACTCTCCTAATATTGACACTAGTAAAAGAGTATCTTGGTCTAATCAACTTACAAAAGAACAAAGTGAACAATATACATACAATTTCTTGAAATATATAGACTTTGAATCATGGGTTAAATAAACCCATTTTTCTTTTGTATACATTTCGACAAAACTCGACAAAAATGATTTTTTTGACGCTTTTTAAGGAAAGAAAATTGTCGAAAAATAGCACTATTAAAAAAAATAAAAAAATAAACAAAAAAATGCTTGTTTTTAATAAAAAAATAAAATAATATAAAGCTAATCAAAGGGGAGGAAAAAATGAATAAAATAATTGTCGCAGATGACAACAAAGAACTTTTATGTATGATTGGTGAATTCTTAAAGTTACAACCTAACATGGAAGTGACCAAATTATTTGCTGGTGGCAAAGATTTATTATCTTATTTAGAAAAAGATACGGCCGATCTTTTACTATTAGATATCTTCATGCCAGATATAGATGGTGTAAATATTTTGGAAGAAATTAACAATAATCCAAAATATAATAGACCTAAAAAAATTGTTATATTAACAGCATTTAATTCAGAAGCTATTATGACTAAAACATCATCTTTAGGAGCAGACTACTTTATTGTAAAACCTGTTGACTTAGGAAACCTACAAAAAACAATAAACCACTTGCTTTCTGAAAGTCCAGCTAAAGGTACAACTTTTAATTTAAAAGAAAAGTCTAAAGAAGTTAACATTGATTTAGACACCGAAATCACAGAAATATTACATGAAATCGGAGTACCAGCACACATTAAAGGATATCTATATTTAAGAGAATCAATTGCTATGGTTTATCATAATGTAGAAATTCTTGGTGGAATCACAAAAGTTCTATATCCAACAGTTGCCAAAAAATACAAAACTACTTCTTCAAGAGTAGAAAGAGCTATCAGACATTCTATCGAAGTTGCATGGAACAGGGGAAACGTTGATGCAATTTCACAAATCTTTGCTTATACTATTAGTTATAATAAGAGTAAACCTACTAATTCAGAGTTTATAGCAATGATAGCGGATAAATTAAGATTAGCTCACAAAGTTATCCGTTAAATGAATAAGCCAGTTCACTTTTTTAAAAAAAACAACGAACTGGCTTATTTTCATTTATTAAATATTAAATTATATAATGTTTGTTCAACACCTAATTGTTCCATTAATGCATCAATTTCAGATTTGATTTTATCATCAGGTTTTTGATTTGTTAAATTTGCTCTAATTAATAGATTCTTTGGAGACGCATCAAAATCCACAAATTCTAAAACTTGTGTTTTATAACCTTTATACTGTAAAATATTAGCTCTAATCGCATCCGTTAAAATAGCAGACATTCTTTCTTTTAAAATGCCAAACTTATTAACCATATGAAATTTATCACTGGATAATTGATTATTAATCTCATGTTGACAACAAGGAACTGAAATTATATGTTTACATTTCATGTTAATTGCATGATATAACGCATAATCTGTAGCAGTATCACAAGCATGTAAAGTGATAATCATATCTACATTATCATCCTCTTTAAACTTAGAAATATCTCCTACTAAAAATTTCAAATTAGAATAACCATATTTTTCAGCTATTTTATTACAATTCTTTACAACATCTTCTTTAAGATCTAAACCTAAAATATCACAATTAATTTTACGAATGTTTGTTAAATAGTAATAAATAATAAAAGTTAAATAACTTTTTCCACAACCAAAATCAATAATCTTTAAGTATTTATCCTCAGTTATAACGTCATCTACTATTTCTAAAAATCTATTTATTTGTTTAAATTTATCACTTTTGGCTTTAACAATCTTACCATCTTGTGTCATAACACCTAAATCAATCATCGGAGGAATTATTTCTCCCTCATTCAATATATATTTCTTTTGTTTATTATGATTAAGGGTAACCATTTCTGTTTTAGTAGCACGTTTATTAGTAAGCAGTTTTCCTTTTGAAGAAATTTTATATCCATAAACAAAGTTTTCAGTAAATAATTCTAATGAATTAAATTTAGTATCTAATAATCTATTTAAAAGATCATTTATTTTGTCTAAAGTCACATTTTCATGAAATACTTGTTTAGCAGTAAATAAACTAACTTGAATCATTTCTATTTCTTTGATAGAAATTCTTTGAATTTTCCCTTTAATAATATCTTGTTGTTTATTTTTAGGAATTGAGAAAGTTCCTTTAATAATATCGCTTGGAAATATAATGTCCATGATTTCACCACTTTTCATAAATAATGGGCACCAAATAGTGCCCATTAAAATTTTTATTATTCTTGAACTTCAGGTTTAGCTTCAATTAATTCAGAGTTTCTAAAATATGAATAAACAGATGCAGCTGCAGATTCAGCTAATTGTTTAGAACCATAAGTTTCACCTATTGCAGCAACTCTACCTGCTGCAGAATATAAGCGGAAATGATAGTTATCATTCTTGTCTTTAACAATTTTGAATGTACCATTTGCAGCATTTTTCTTAAATACTTCAATAGAATTTAACACACTGTTCTTTGATGTGTAACCTTCTATTTGTAATAAAATTTGTCCATTGTTAGCTCTTAATGACCAACTAAATTCGCCATTAAATTTTTCAACAATATATTTACCACCATTTTTATCTTCAACTTGACCTAATTCTACAGGTGTTGCAGATAATGATTCTTTATCTATAGGTGTTTCAATTTCAACTACATCAGCTTTTAAAGCAAATTTTTTGAATGATTCAGAAGCTCTAACAGCACTCTTTTCAGTTGTATAGTTAGATCCTAAAGCAATTACACGATAGTTTTTAGAAATTAATTTAAATTTAAACATACCATGTTTATCTTTAATAATTCTTAATTCTCCATCAACGATGTTACGTTTTACAGCTTCAATTGCTTTTAAAACATTTTCACGAGAAACATATGTTTCACTTACAATTAGAATTTCACCATTTGATGCTTTTAAACGATATTGATATCCATCACCATTTGGATAAACTTCATATTTACCATTATAAGTTCTACCTTTTGTAGTTTTTTCTTCTGCTGGTTTATCAGTAACTTCTTCAGCTACTGGTTCAACTGAAGCTTCTTCAACAACTTTTTTAGTTCTAGTTTTCTTTGGTTTTGGTTGTTCTTCAGCAGCAGCTTCTTCAGCTACTGGTTCAACTGGAGTTTCTTCTACAACTTTTTTAGTTCTAGTTCTCTTTGGTTTTGGTTGTTCTTCAGCAACAACTTCTTCAACTACTGGTTCTTCAGCAACAACTTCTTCAACTACTGGTTCTTCAGCAACAACTTCTTCAACTACTGGTTCTTCAGCAACAACTTCTTCAACCACTGGTTCTTCAGCAACAACTTCTTCAACTACTGGTTCTTCAGCAACAACTTCTTCAACCACTGGTTCTTCAGCAGCAACTTCTTCAACCACTTGTTCTTCAGCAGCAACTTCTTCAACTACTGGTTCTTCAGCAACAACTTCTTCAACTACTGGTTCTTCAGCAACAACTTCTTCAACTGCTGGTTCTTCAGCAACAACTTCTTCAACTACATTGTTATTAGTAGCAGCTAATTTTGCTTTCTTTTTCTTTGCAGCACGAGATGCTGATGTTGCAACAAAAACAACAATAACTAAAACAATTGCAGCAGCAATAGCAATAACAAATGCTAAATTATTAGGATCTTTAACCCATTCTAATACTTTTTCTAACATAAAACACCACTCCTTATAATAACCCACTTTATTTAATTATAAAACAAAGTTTTACATTTTTCCACAGTAAAAAAGTAAAAAATAAAAAAAAGATACTTTTAAGTATCTAACAAAGAAAAAAATGGAGCGAGTGAAGGGAATCGAACCCTCATCATCAGCTTGGAAGGCTGAGGTTCTACCATTGAACTACACTCGCTTATAAAAATGGTCGGGAAGACAGGATTTGAACCTGCGACCTCCTGGTCCCAAACCAGGCGCTCTACCAAGCTAAGCTACTTCCCGTTGTATGTTAAGTGAAAAATTCATTTATTTTTCACGCTCAATAATAATACCATAATATTATTTATTATGCAAGTATTTTTTTGAAAAAAATTAAAAAAATTAAAAAAATGTTAATTGAAAAAGTAAATTCCGCTCCTAATAGTTGAAAGTATTGAATTGAAAGACTAAATTCCGCTTGTTATAATTAAGTTACCTTAATTGTGGCTTTAAGGAGGTAGCCACATGAGAAAGAAAGTTGCTATTAATGTT
>JBGVFV010000049.1:0-2081 GCA_045121295.1 Candidatus Pelethenecus sp. | reverse complement strand
CAGGTCGTTGGTTAGATCCAGAAGATTTAGTAGGACCAGCAGTATTCTTAGCAAGTGAAGCTTCAAATGCAGTAAACGGACATATTTTATATGTTGACGGTGGTATTTTAGCTTATATTGGTAAACAACCAAAATAATAAAATAATCTTAAGGAGTAGAAAATATTCTATATTTTATATATAATATATAATGTAGAAAGGTTCGGTGTAATAAATGAATTATTTAGAAAAAGCAAAAGTTTGGAGAGATAATCCAAAATTAGATGTAAAATTAAGAGCTGAATTAGAAGCTATGGATGATGCAGCATTAAAAGATGCATTTACTAATGACTTAGAATTTGGTACTGCAGGTATGAGAGGTATCTTAGGTGTAGGTACTAGTAAAATGAATGTTCATGTAGTTGCAAAAGCTACATTAGGTTTTGGTAGATATTTATTAACATTAGATAATGCTTGCGCTAGAGGTGTAGCAATTGCTCATGATAATAGACATTTATCAAAAGAATTTGCGAGAATTTCTGCAGAAGTTTTAGCAACTCTAGGTATTAAATCATACTTATTTGAAGAGTTAAGACCAACTCCAGAATTATCATTCGCAGTTCGTCATTTTGGTTGTGTAGGTGGTATTATGATTACTGCATCTCATAATCCAAAAGAATATAATGGTTATAAAATTTATGATGAAACTGGTTGTCAATCAGTTCCTCATGAAGCTGCAAAAGTTGTTGCAGAAATCAATAAAATTACTGATTACTTTGATATAGATCATTCAAAGAACCATGAATTAATCCAATATGTTGGTAAAGATGTTGATGATGTTTATATCAATGAAGTTAAGAAAATTATCTTAAGACCAGATCTTAAGAAAGACTTTAAAGTTGTATATACTCCATTACATGGTACTGGTCAAGTATTTGCTGCTGAAGTATTAAAGAGTGTAGGATATGATGTATATCCACTTGCTTGTCAAATGACTAATGATCCTGATTTTTCTGGTGTTAAATCATCTAATCCAGAAAACAAAGAAGCATATGATGAAGCTATTGCTTATGCTAAAGAAATTGGTGCTAAATTAGTATTAGCTACAGACCCAGATGCTGACCGTTTAGGTGTAGCTGTTGAACATAATGGTGAATTTGTGTTATTAACTGGTAACCAATCTGCTGCATTAGTATTTGATTATTTAATTAACACAAGAAAAGAATTCGGTACTATCCCTGCTGATGGTTACTTATTCACAACAAATGTTTCTTCAACTTTACCAGTTGCTATCGCTAAAAAATTTGGTTTAGGTGTAATGATCACATTAACTGGTTTCAAATTTATCGGTGAAAAAGCAAGACAAATGGAACAAGGTGAAGGTACATATGTATTCGGTTATGAAGAATCATATGGTTGCTTAATTTCTGATTGTGTTCGTGATAAAGATGCTATTCAAGCTATTTTAATGCTTTGTGAATCTGCTGCTTATCATTATGAACAAGGTAAGGATTTCGTTGAAGCATTAGATGATATTTTTGCTGAATATGGATTCTATAAAGAAGGCATTGCTAACTTCAACTTAAGTGGTTTAGAAGGTGCAGCTAAGATTCAAAGAATTATGGATTACTTCCGTAATAATCAAATCTCATTAGCTGGATTTGATATCTTAGCTAAAGATGATGTTAAGTTAGGTGTTGCTAAAGACTTTGTTACAGGTGCTGAAACAAAGATTGACTTACCAACAAGTAACGTTATCAAATATTACTTAAATGATAATATGTGGTTTGTATTAAGACCTTCTGGTACTGAACCAAAATTAAAAGTATATTATGGTGTTGTTGGTACTTCTCATGAAGATGCTGATTCTAAGTTAGCTAAATTAAGTGAACAAGTATTAACAATAGTTAAATCAATTGAATAATTGTATCAATATTAACCTCTTAGGAAATCCTAGGAGGTTTTTTCTTTGTATGACGGGCATGTCATAAGTCTAGGGTGAAAGTCCCAAGAGACGTTTTTGTCGCGAACTCGATAGCGACTTGCAAAGCGTAAACCAGTGATGGAGCGTGAAAAGAAGCAATAGCGAAATCGTGGCCCAAC
>JBGVFV010000048.1:0-6036 GCA_045121295.1 Candidatus Pelethenecus sp. | reverse complement strand
CAGGTCGTTGGTTAGATCCAGAAGATTTAGTAGGACCAGCAGTATTCTTAGCAAGTGAAGCTTCAAATGCAGTAAACGGACATATTTTATATGTTGACGGTGGTATTTTAGCTTATATTGGTAAACAACCAAAATAATAAATATTAATTGTTAAATTGTAATTTTTTGTGATATAATAAAGTTAAACAAACTCGAAAGAAAAGGAATAGGAAGAAATTATGGAAACTTTAGCATTAATTTTAGCAGGTGGCCGTGGTTCAAGATTAGATATTTTATCTGAAAAACGTTCTAAACCAGCAGTACCATTTGCAGGTAAATTCAGAATTATCGACTTTGCTTTATCAAACTGTACAAATTCTGGTATTTTCCAAATTGGTATTTTAACTCAATATTTACCATTATCATTAAATGAGCACATTGGTGTAGGTAAACCTTGGGACTTAGACAGACGTGATTCGTTTGTTACATTATTACAACCTAGCAACTCTTGGTACGAAGGTACTGGTGATGCTATTAGAAAGAATTTAGAATTCATCAAACGTTATGCTTCTAAATATGTCTTAATTTTATCAGGTGACCATATTTATAAAATGGATTACTCTAAATTAATCGAACAACATAAACAAACTGGTGCTGATTTAACTATCGCTGCTAAGATTGTTCCTATGGAAGAAGCTAGTCGTTTCGGTATCTTAGAAACTGACGATAATAACAAGATTACTAAATTCGTAGAAAAACCAAAAGAACCAAAATCAAATAAAGCTTCAATGGGTATTTATGTATTCTCAACTGATGCATTAATTGAAGCAATTGAATCTAAACCAGAAATCGTAGATTTAGACTTTGGTATGCATATCATTCCTAAGATGATTAATGAAAAGAATGTTTATGCTTATGAATACTATGACTACTGGATGGATGTAGGTACATATGATTCTTACTTAGAAGCTAACTTAGAATTATGTGATTCTACAGACTTAGACTTATACGATCAAAAATGGAAGATTTATACTAAATCAGAAGATTTACCTCCTGTTAAGGTTGGTTCAAACGCTACAATTTCTACATCATTAATTTCTAATGGTTGCTTAATTGAAGGTGTTGTTGAACATTCAGTATTATCTCCAGGTGTTAAAGTTGGTGCTGGTTCAATCGTTAAGAACTCTGTTATCTTAAATGACGTTGTAATTGGTGAAAACTGTAAGATTGAAAATGCAATCATTGATAAAGATACTATTATTGGTAAAAACTCAATCATCGGTCATGGAGATGACTATACTCCAAATAAAGATAATCCAAAAGTTTTATCAAGTGGAATCAACGTTATTGGTAAGAAATTAATTTTACCTAACAACTTAATTGTTGAAAGAAATGTTCGTATTTTCTCTGCACCTAAACAAAAAGCAGTAACAACTACTCATATTAAATCTGGTGAAACTATTAAGTAATAAGCTATGAACCCTCAATATTTTGAGGTTTTTTTCTTTTTTTAAAATTTTCGGAAAAATAAAATAAAAAACATTTTATCTCAAGAAAAAATTCATTTTTTGATAAAGTATATTTTTTATTGTAATTTATTGACAGTATTTTATAATTTAAGCGAAAGAAAGGAGGGCATAAAAATGCCGAAAAAAAGTAAAATCGATCTTACTAATCCTGTAGTATTTGATGCTGTATTTAATAAACCATTCTTCGCTGCTGATTTCTTAAATTCAACAGGTAAGTTTAAAGTCGATGAAAAAAATATTATTATAGAAAAAACGAAATTTTCAGAAGGAGTAAATGTAAAATATGTTGATTTGGACGTGGTTTTGAGAGTTCTAAATGAAGATAGTTTATTTGAAAATAAAATAGAATTTATTTCATTTGAACAACAAAAAAGAAAACCTAATTATGATATGAATGGCAGATTAATGACATATTTAGGAAAACTTTTAAACAAGTCTGAACCAGTGGGTCCTGGATATCAAAATAACAAATGCACTGTCATAGCTATACTTAGTTTTAACTTGTATGATGATAAAAGATTTTTAAGAACTTTTAAATTTATTGATGAAGAAGGCAACATTAATAAGTACGGTTCCGTTATAGTCATTGAATTGACAAAACAACAATTTTGTAATACAATTGACTTAAAGGAATGGATTGAAATTTTCACAAATTTAAATCTAGAAGAAAATAATGAAAAGGAGTCTGATATGATGAAGAAAGTTAAAGAAGAAATCAGAAAATTAAGTGATGATCCGTTATTTCAAATGAAGCTAGATTTATATGAAGAACATGAAAAAGAAAGACAATGGGAATTGGAATTTGCTAAACAAGAAGCAATAAAAGAAGGAAAAGCTGAAGGAAGAGCTGAAGGATTAACTGAAGGAAAAACAGAAGAGAAAATCTCAATAGCTAAAAAAATGAAAGAACTGGATATAGATATTGAAACTATTATAAAAGTAACCGGACTATCTTTTGAAAAAATTAATAATTTATAATTAAGAGGGATTTCCCTCTTTTTATATTAAAAAAAGCTTGCGTTTACTCGCAAGCTTCATTAGTGTGATTATTAATATTTTGTTTATATAAGTAAATGAATAAAATAATAGATATAATTATACATATTATAGAAAACATTTGAGAAGGAGATATTACTCCAAATAAATAAGCGCCACGGTCATCACCACGTATAAATTCAATTAAGAATCTAAATACTCCATACCAAACTAAATAAATTGGCATTGTATATTTGTTTTTGAATTTGAAAGCTAATAATGATAATATTCCAGTTAATATAAGTAAAAATATAGCTTCATAAAGTTGAGTAGGATATACATTATGATCTAGGTGTGGAAATTTAACACCAAATATAGAGTCAGTTACTATTCCATAACAACACCCTGCGAAGAAGCATCCAATTCTACCTAACCCATGAGCTAGTGTTATACAAGCAGGTGCTATTATTAAGATATCATTGATAAACTTACTTTCAGGATATCTTTTTTTAATGACGAATTTATATCCTATTAAGAATACAATAACACCACCTACCAAGCCACCAAAGAATGTCATGGCGAATGCTCCATTAGTTGAGTTTTCTTTAATACTATCAAATATAAATTGGAAAAGTGTTGCACTTAATATACCTATTATTACAGATACACAAGCTAATATTAATATGTCGTAAATATAATTTCTTTTTAGATTATTTTTCTTTTGATAAGCATATAATAACGCTAAACAAAATAGAACACCTAAAAATAAGAAAATAGAGTACGTATCAATTATCCATAAATTAGGATACATATTCACTAACCTCCTCTACAAGATATCTTTTATAAATATATAAAGCGTATAAACCAATTAATACACTTATAGTTATATTTACAATAAAGAAAATAAAATTCCATTCTATATTAAATAAGTGAGATACTAATGTATCATTTATAAAATTAAAAAGAAAGTGAACTATAATTGGAAAAATTATATTTTTACTAAATATATATATAATCGAAAGTATTAATCCAATTCCAAAAGTATATACAGCTTGTATTAAACAATATGGAATAGAGGCAATACTATTTATATTTAGTAAATGCATACCTCCAAAAATTAGTGAAGTAAATAGTATTGATTTAAACATTGGTTTGCTGTGTCTAAATTCTTTATATATAAAATGTCTAAATATTATTTCTTCAATAATAGAAGTTAATATACAACTTATTAAATAAATAATTAAATATAAATAGTTTATAGTATTATTTATAATATTTTTATTCAATATAACTACAAATAAATTAGAGAAAGTAATAATTAAAAAAGGTAGAAGTAATAAGTCTAATTTTTTTGGTTTATCTATGTCCACATATTCAAATTTTTCTTTTTTAGAATATATTAATATAAAGGTTAAAGAAATAACCTTCAAAATAATACTAATAATAGATAATGTGACCCAATTTTTTATAAACATATTTAGTGGAATACTTACTAGTAACATTGCAACACTAAGTAAGAATAATTTAGAATACCACCTTTTTTTATTAACCATAAGTATCACCTTCAGTTTTTAATTTTAACACATTTTATTATAATAATAAATTATAATAAACAAAAAAGAGTATTTTTGTTGAATTTTTTCATAGAATAGGTTATTATATATTTTGAAATGAGTTGATTATAATGAAAAAAGAATATTTTAGAGATTTATTAGTAGATGATATTAATCTTTCAAATGTCATATTAACAGGAATACCTTATGATGAAGGATGTTCTTGTGGTGGAGGTGCTAAATTAGCTCCTTCAGTTATTAGAGAATTATCAAGTTTTTTACCTCCACTATCTATGGATGGTGATGATTTAAGACACATTAAATTATTTGATAAGGGTGATTTAAATAAATGTGAAGACTATTTTAAGACCATTAAAGAAAATAGTTTAAAAACATTTAAAACTGGTAAATTTCCATTATTTATAGGTGGAGACCATTCAGTATCTATTCCTTTACAACAAGCTTTCTTTGATTATGCTAAAGAAAATGGCAAAATTCCTGCCATTATTCATTTAGATGCACATCCTGATATTTGTGATTTTTATAATGGATCTTATGAATCACATGCATGTACTAACAAACGTAGTATTGATTATGGATATGAAACTAATAATGTTGTGTTAGTTGGTATAAGAGGTTTTGAAGCTCAAGAAGTTGTTTATTTTAAAGAACATCCTGAAATTGATGTATATACAGCTAATAATTGTTATGAGTTAGGTATGGAAAAGATTATAGAAAACCTTAAGAATAAATTTGATGATAGATATGCAATTTATTTATCATATGATATAGATATTAATGATCCAGCATATGCCCCTGGTACTGGTACACCAGAAGCTTTTGGACCTACATCTAGAATGGTATTAGATTTAATAAAAGGTTTATTTACAAATTTACCAATTAAAGCTTTCGATATTGTAGAAGTATCACCTAAACTAGATAATAATGATATTACATCTTGGTTAGCTTTAAAAACAATTTATGAAGTATTTAAATTTATAGGGAGATAATAAATTATGAAACATGTTATGTTAGACTGTTATGGCGCTAATGAACGTCAATTAGATGATATTAAATTAATCAATGAAGTGTTAAATCGTTTAGTTTATACTTTAAGAATTAAACCAATTGAACCACCACACTTATTACCATATTATTATGGAAGTGTAAAAGAAGATATTGGTGTAAGTGGTAAAATGTTATTATTAGGTGGACATGTTACTATTCATACATTCCCATTACGTAATTGTTATTTCGTTGACATTTTCTGTGAAAAAGATTTTAACGAAAACGCAGTAATTGATTTCTTTAATGATGAATTACCTTTCAATAAAGTAACATCAAATTTTGAAGTAAGAAATCGTGATATTAATTCATTTGATACGGTACCATATGATACAGAATGTGATTTTGGTCCACACGTTTTATTAGATTTACAAGCTACATCACAACCAAATATGGAAACATTATTTGATTTTTTAGAAAACTTAGTAACTAAGATTAATATGGATCCTATTTGTAGAACTACTGTATTAAAGAGTTCACCTGTTAATCCTAAATACTTATCTGCAATTATTGTAATTGCACAAAGTCATATTGCTGTACATTATAATTATGAAACAAAGAAAATTTATGCTGATATTTTCTCTTGTGCTCCATTTGATTATTCTTCATTAGATGAAGAATTTAATCCTTTAGGTAAAGTTATTTCTAATGAATTAGTTGTTAGAGGTACTAAACATATCGATAAGGTAAGAAGTGTTAAAGAAGATGATTTAAAAGCATGTTATACATATTGGCAAAAAGTTTTAAATAAAAAATAATGTCGAAAAAAGGAATAATGGTATATCCATTATCCTTTTTTTATTTCTTAGGAAATTCTATGTTAAGATGTTTTTATTAGATATAACCACAAAAACCCTAGACTGAAAATGGTTCAAATCTAGGGTGTTGATACTATTTTGATATAGTTATCTTCTCATTTTTTTAGCTTTCCAAAT
>JBGVFV010000047.1:0-4073 GCA_045121295.1 Candidatus Pelethenecus sp. | reverse complement strand
ATGGACAAACTTATAAATGTTAAACCACGTAATGATTTAAGAATGGGTCAATCAATTAAATTAGCATTTGATATGGAAAAATGTCATTTATTTGATGTTGAAACTGAAAAATGTTTAACTAGCAAATTATAATTTTATAAGGGGCTGTAAAAAAACCTATGTTTTGATAAAAATCAAATTTAGGACTTTTACAGTCCTTTTTTCCTTAAAAAGTAAAAAAACGCTCGGGGAATCGAACCCAGAGCTGTCTTTATGGTAAAATATTGTTGGACTACAAGTATTTTACATGAGATATTATACCATAAGAAAAACATTTTTGGTAACCTGCTACACTAGATAAGTGTAGTTATATACATAATCAATAATTATTTATAATATCTTTAAAATAAAATAAGTCAATTAACAATATTACGTTATAAAAAAATAAAATAAAAGGCTGTAAAAACTTACTATGATACATGAAAATCAAAGTTAAGTTTTTTTACAGCCCCTTAATTCCTATTATTTTTCTACAGCATATCCTGAGATATCTACAAGAGCTTTTGAACTAGAATTTATTCCATGTGCCATTCCATACACATCCCATATTTCAAATGAATACGTTCCATTTCCAACTTCATTAATTGTAAATGTATATTCCTTTGTTGATTCTCTATAATACTTTTCACCATCAACTCTTTCATAGAATTGAATTGTAACCCTAACCGTAACTTTAACATCTATATATTCATAATTAGAGTTGATATTTGTGGCTTGTCCACTAGCAATAACATGGCTATAGTATTGTGAGTCATATTCAGAACGTTGATATGTCAAATATAAATTAACTTCGAAATAATTTCTCCAGTTAGACATATCAATTTTTGTAACTTCTGTCGCTTTAAATACTGCAGTAAACGTCATATCTGAGTATACAGGGGCTAATGGTGATGACCATTCACCTTCCCATTTATATAAAGTGTTGGCATCTTGATCTTTTGTTGGAGCATCTCCATTATAAGTTGGAACAGTTCCCGGAACTACATTTTCATCCACTTCAAGAATAGTACCATCCCAATTTTTCCATGTTACTGTATAATTGAAGATAACACTCTCGAATTCGGCTGTATAAGTAACATCGCCTGTTACAGTTGTAACTGTCTTATCCCAACCTTTAAATTCATATTGACATTCTGAAGTTGCTGGTTTTGTTGGTGTTGAGCCAGTATAACTTGGCTTTGTTCCATATTCAACACTATCAGTTTTTAATGTTGTACCATCCCAGTTTTTCCATGTTACTGTATATTTGTTTTTAATACTCTTGAACTTAGCTGTATAAGTTACATCACCTGTTGCATTTGCAATAGTCTTATCCCATCCATCAAATTCATACTTATATTCTACAGTTGCTGGTTTTGTTGGTGTCGAACCTGTATAACTTGGTTTTGTTCCGTAAGCTACATTGTCACTTTTTAATGTTGTTCCATCCCAGTTTTTCCAAATGATTTTACATTTTAATTTATCAACCTCATTAGTTTTGTAAGAATCTCCACAATTAATACAAACATGATTTGTATATCCTTTATTGTGATATGTAGGTTCCACAACATCTGTTTCATAATTATGACCACGCGCAACTATCACTTGTTGGGAAACTATTGTTTTATTACATACACCACACATCTTACCTTCTGTATAACCTTGTTCAGTACATGTAGGTGCAACTGCATTAAGTGTAATTGTTGAATGTCCTTTAGCTTCAATATCTCTATATTCATATTTCATACAAGTTGAACACATTCTAGCTTCTTTACCATTTGTTTCGCAAGTGGCTGGTGTTTGAATATACCATGAATTAAAGTTATGTTCTCTTGGAGGTTGTTGCTCTATTATTACAGAATAACATCTACCACATGTGTTTTCTATATAACTTTCTTCACAAGAAACAAAAACAAATCTACTAGAATCAATACTATGTCCTAAAGGTTCTATTTTTTGTGTTTCAACTTCTCCACATTTACACGTTCTAACCTTAGAACCAGCTTCTTCACACTTTGCTTCAGTAATTAATCCCCATTCTCCAAATTTGTGTTCATGTGCACAAGAAAATAAAGAAAATACACTTATTAAAAAAAATAATACGAACAAAATTTTATTTTTCATAAACTAACACCTCGATT
This sequence comes from Candidatus Pelethenecus sp., assembly GCA_045121295.1. Classification (GTDB taxonomy): domain Bacteria; phylum Bacillota_I; class Bacilli_A; order Acholeplasmatales; family Anaeroplasmataceae; genus Pelethenecus. Next base: position 1,914 of record JBGVFV010000047.1, on the reverse strand, counting down.
AATTAATTTTCATTTTGTTTTTTTAAATAATCATAACGTGTTAATTGTATCATAAAATAAGAAATTTTTGTAGTATGAATTTAAAACAAGAAAAAAGACCGATATTTCTATCGATCTTGTTAATAATACTAAGAAATTAACCTAGTTCAACTAAAGACTTAAACGTTGCGTTATTATCTATTAACTCTTTATATGTTCCATACTCAACAATATTTCCATTTTTCATAACAATTATTTCATCAAATTTAGATAATATTTCTTCATCAAGTCTATGAGTAATCATTATTTTTGTTGTATTATCTATTTCTAATAAATTATTAGTTATAGATGAAGAAGTTTCATTATCTAGAGCACTAGTTGCTTCATCTAGTAATAATAGTTGAGATTTCTTAACTAATGCTCTAGCAATACTTATTCTTTGTTTTTCACCACCACTTAGATTACATCCGTTTTCTCCACAACGATAATCTGATCCTTTTTCTTCAATTAAAGTAGCTAAACCTGATTTATTAATTGCTTCATTTAATAATTCTTCATCAACACTCGAATACATTGTAATATTGTTGATAATTGAATCATCAAAAACAAATACATTTTGTTCTACAAATGATGATATTTCAAACAAATAATCTATAGATATTTCTTTTAATTCAATATTGTTATAATGTATATTACCAGAATAATTATTATATTTTCCTAACAGTAAGTTAATTAACGTAGTCTTACCTGAACCACTAGTTCCAACAATTGCATAAGATTTATTTCTTTCAAATTTATGAGTTATATCATTTAATATAACTTTATCATCATACATAAATTTAAGGTTTGAAATTGTTATTTCGTTAATATTATCAATTGATTCACCTTGATTATTATCGCTTTCTGTTTGGATTATCTCACTAATCTTTGTAAAAATAGGCTTACAAGCTAATCTTTTTGATAATGAAGTTGGGATTTGCATAAGTGGATTAATAATATAATTCATCAATTGAACAAATAGTAATATTACAGATGGTGCAATATCCCCTGTTTTTATTGAAATATAAGCACCAATAAAGAATACACCAAATTGAGATACAAGGCTCAATACTGTTTGAACCATTTCCATTAACGCTAGTGTTTTTGTCTTACTAGCTTTTTTATTTTCTAATACATTATTATTTTTAATAAATAATTCTTTAATCTTTTTTTCTGATTTAAATACTTTTACAGTTGAAAAACCAATTAAATTATCTTTTATAAAATGCATAAAGCTTGCATTTTGGTCACTGATTTCTTTTTCATGAAAAGCAAGTTTACCACCTACTATAATAGCTCCTATAAAAGGAAGTAATGATAAAATAATTCCCGATAAAGTTAATAATGGACTATAAATAAGCATTATAACTACAGTACATACAAATAATGTAATGTTTGTTATCAAATCAAAAGCTGAAAACAAATAATCTTCTTCTATTTTTTTAACATCGTTAGTTAATGCTGAGATATATGTAGAAGTATTATGTTTATTAAAACTAGCTATGTTTTTATCTAATATATGACCATATATGTTATTTTTATATTGTGTGATAGCTCTCTTTTGATATTTAGGTTTTAAATATGTTATAAGAACATACATCAAAACACTTACCACTAATAATATTAAAAACATTATCCCTTGTTCATATAAAGCGCCTAAATCTTTAGCAGTTGCAATAGCCATTATTTTCTCTAACATTAAAGATATTATAATCATTGCTGCTGTTTGAAATAATGATGTAAAAGTCAAAACAATAAAATTAAAAATATTACCTTTATATATATATGATTTAACCGATTTATTCATCTATATCGCCTCCAAAAATATCATTATATATTACTTTTGAATCTTGTTTCTTATTATAGTTTAATTGATATATAATTTCAATAAACTAT
>JBGVFV010000046.1:0-5067 GCA_045121295.1 Candidatus Pelethenecus sp. | reverse complement strand
ATACTATCTAATTCATAATCTCTTAATTCATTAATACAATCATCTACTGTTGTTTTAGCATAAACTACTGGATATGATGTTTTAATTATATCTTCTAATTCTGTATTAGCTCTAGCTATAATTAAATCTCTAAGTTCGATAATACCATAAAATGTATCATCTTCCTTAACAACAAATATAGTAGATACATTATCATTTTCAGCTGCTTCTTCAACTAAACATTTCATTGCTTGTTTAACATTTGAACCATATGGAATAACTATATAATTTGTAGTCATTCTAGAACCAATTTCTTCTTCACTATATGATTGAATCATATTGATTTCTTCAATGATTTCTTCATCTAGTAATTTGATGATTTCTTCTTGGTCTTCTTCATCTAATTCTTCCAAAATATCAATAGCATCATCAGCATCCATTTGTTCGATGATATCAGCAACATCATCATAATCTAATTCTGATACGAAATCATCTACATTTTCTAAATAACTAAATAATAAAGCTGTACGTTCATCACCTAAAATTTCATATAATCTTAAACGTTCATCTGTTTCTAATAATTCTACTACATCGGCAATATCACTTTCATGATAATCTTCTAGTAATTCTTTTTGAATTGAAGGATCTTGGTTGAGAATAATATCTTTTATTTCCTTTAAATAATCTCTTTTTACTACCATGTTTATTACCTCCTTCAATTAGTTTTAATCTACTTTATTATTTTAACACTTTATTAATGTTTTTAAAACAATTTTTAAGATATTATTCTATTATTTCCCAATGGCCTTTTTTAGAAGAACCAATATACTTTATTTTGTTACTATTGTTAATAGTCCTTTGTACAGTTTTAACTGTTTTACCTATTAATAACGCTAATTCTTTTCTGGTTATTGCATTGTTGTTTTTGATTGCTGCAACAATTATTTTCTCATATGTATTTTGAGGGACATTTTGAGGGACATTTTGAGAGACATTTTGAGAGACATTTATTGGGTCATTTATATTTTTGTCAAATTTATAATTTAAATTAAGTAGTGTCACTTTAAACATATTAAATGATGTATCTATTATTGGTTTCTTTTTAACTTTTTTGTATTCTTCAAAAATTCTATTTAATCCTGAGGAATAATTTTCTATGTAGCCTAATCTATGTAAAAGCTGAACCAAAAACTTATTTCTAAAGCTTTGAACACCATTCATAGCTTCATCTAAAGTTAGTCCTCCATAAAATCCTCCTGGAGAAATGAATTCACATCTATCATCAAAGAACTCAATCTTAATATTTGATCTTCTACTATAATCTCTATGACAATAACAATTTAAAATTGCTTCTCTGGCGGCATTATCATAGTAAGAAACATACTCTTTTCTCATTGGAGAACCATCTATTACGACTCTAGTCTCATTACATAACTGATAATATTCTAAAACATTATCTATTTGTTTGATAATAGAGCCAGTAAATTCTTTCTTCGATTTAAAAATCGCTCTATTTAAACCTTGATATACACCTACTTTAGTATCTACGTCATATTGATCACTAAATATAAATGCAAGATTTGTGTATTTATTATTTTTTATGAACCCAGACGTTACCATTTTAAAGTCCTTAAACTTCATATTTTTCTCTTCAAACTTTAGTTTTAATATATTAAAAGTTAAATCTTGCATATCTGACTCTAATTCTTCATAAAAGACTTTGTTAGATTCCATAATCATTCTTGTTATTTCTTCTTTTGATGCCTGACTTTTATTTCTTCCGTATCTAATATATACACCAGACGCTTTCATTCCTTTTTCTTTCAAATAATAAGGTTTGTCCGACCCAGGAATGATCGTGATAGATAATACATTATCTTCATTATATCCAAGTCTTACAAATTCCGAACAATTAGGATAGATAGCTTCATCTCTTATCCAATTAATAATTTTTGATTCATTTAAATCCTTTTGTTCTTGTGTAATATCTAACACATTACCTTCATCATCAACACCAACATAAATAGTTCCGCCTAAATAACTATTAAGAAAAGCAACTATTTCTGTTTTAAGTTCTTCTGTTAAAATTGATTTTAATTCTACTATTTCTGATTCTACATACTTCATACTCATTACCTCCACATCTCAGTTTAAATAAAATTAAAAAAGCGGAAAACTTACTAAATCATAAAAAGCATCCTAAAAAGGATTAATTCTTAATATAATTTAGTAAATTTTCCGCGGTCGCATATGCGCGTGCCTAGAGTAACCTATGTTGACACAATTAATGTGTATTACTCTTTCTCAGGATGGATTAAACTCCGAATACGATACACATGCTTACCGTATTGTTCATAGTTGTTCCACATAATCATTATATCATTTTTATTCTTTATTAACAACTTTAGAAAAAATAAAAGTTACAATCTTTTAAAATTGTAACTCTTATAATTCCTATTGATTTTTAATAGTAACTTCCATTTGATTGAATGGAATTTCAATACCATTTTCATCAAATGCCTTTTTAACTTCGTGCATTAAATAACGATGAACTGTCCAATAATCTTTATTATTAGCCCATACTCTAATATTTAAATCAACACTAGAAGCTGAATATGTAGCAACAGCTACAAATGGTTCTGGTGTTTTATCGATTAATTCATTAGCATTACATAAGTCTAAAATAAGTTGCTTAGCTTTTTCGAAGTCGGCGTTATAAGCAATAGACATAACAACATCTACTCTACGTTTATCTTTAATAGAATTGTTAACGATAACGTTGTTAGCTAATGAACCATTAGGAACATGTACAACACGATTATCTGGTGTTACTAATGTTGTATAGAACATATGAATATCTTCAACTGTTCCTGACTCACCATTAGTAAATATATAATCACCTATTCTAAATGGTCTCATTAAGATAATGATAATACCACCAGCCAAATTAGATAATGATCCTTGTAGTGCTAAACCTAATGCAACACCACATGAAGTGATTAAAGCTGTAATAGAAGCCGTTTCTATACCTACATATCCAACGAAGCATAAAACAATTAGACCTTTAACAATAACTCTAATAGCGGATGTTGCAGTACGTAATAATGTTTCATCTACATTTTTAGCTTTTAATCTTTTATATAATCTTTTTGTTAAACTATTAGTTATTTTAAATAAAATAACCATTAACACTAAACCAATAACTAATCTAACTCCTGTAGTTAAACACCAGTTAATAACTGTATCAAACAATGCTTGCCAATCAATACTTGGTAAAGCATTAGTTGTTTCTTCTGTTAAGAACATTTTATTACACCTCTCTTATTATCTATATATATAATATAATAATTTATATATTATTTAACAGGTTTAATAACTTCAATTCCACCCATGTATGGTCTTAATGCAGCTGGAATGTTTACACTTCCATCTTCATTATAGTTGTTTTCAATGAACGCAATTAAACCTCTTGGAGAAGCTAATACTGTATTATTTAATGTATGAACAAAATATGTACCTTTATCATCTTTAGTACGGATAGCTAAACGACGAGCTTGTGCATCACCTAAAGTTGAACAAGAACCAACTTCATAATATTTTTGTTGACGAGGAGACCAAGCTTCAACATCACATGATTTAACCTTAAGGTCAGCTAAATCACCAGTACAACATTCTAATGTTCTTACTGGTACATCTAAGCTTCTGAAGAATTCTACAGTATAACTCCACATCTTATTATACCAGTCCATAGATTCTTCTGGTTTGCATAAAACTACCATTTCTTGTTTTTCGAATTGATGAACACGGTAAATACCTCTTTCTTCAATACCATGAGCACCTACTTCTTTACGGAAGCATGGTGAATAAGATGTTAAAGTAATAGGTAATTCTTGTTCTTTAACAATTTGTCCTTTAAATCTACCAATGATTGAATGTTCAGATGTACCAATTAAGTAAAGATCTTCACCTTCGATTTTATACATCATGTTTTCCATTTCAGCAAAGCTCATTACACCTGTAACAACATCACTTCTAATCATAAATGGAGGTAAACAATAAGTAAATCCTTTATTAATCATGAAATCTCTAGCATAACTTAACATAGCTGAGTGAAGTCTAGCGATATCACCAACTAAGTAGTAAAAACCATTACCACTTGTACGGCCTGATGCATCTTTATCTAAACCATTAAATCTAGCGATAATATCTGCATGGTATGGAATTTCATAAGCAGGAACTACTGGTTCACCAAATTTTTCAATTTCAACATTTTCACTATCGTCTTTACCAACTGGCACACTTGCATCAACGATATTTGGAATAACCATCATAATGTTTTTAATTTTACCTTCTAATTCAGCAACAATTGGTTCGATTTCAGCAATTCTTTCGTTGTTACGTGTAACGATAGCCTTAATTTCATTAGCTTTTTCGATTTCTTTGTTTTTCATGTACATACCAATTTGTTTACTTAAATCATTACGGCTTGCACGTAAGTTTTCAGCTTCACCTTGTAATGTACGTTTTTCTTTATCTAACGCAATTACTTCATCAACTAATGGTAATTTAGCATCTTGGAACTTTCTTTTAATATTTTCTTTTACTAATTCTGGGTTTTCTCTTAAAAATTTTAAATCTAACATAATTTCTTCTCCTTCTTTTATTTAAAATAAAAAGTCCTTAAGACTATACTTAAGGACGAATAAACCGCGGTGCCACCTTAATTCTATACTATATAATATATATAATATAGCTCTTTAATCCTTTAACGCAGGAATACGTTTCTCATCAGGGGTAGATTCATTTAATGATTATTACTATTTTACACCAACCAATAGCTCTCTATAAATAATTTAATTAAATTACTTGGTCCCATCACTTGAGATTAACCGAAAATAATTATAACATTACTATTCTTTATTTTCAATATTTGATTCTTTTTTAACTTCAGATTTAATCCATAAATATGATACTACAACCCCAATAGCAACAATCACTACTACTATTATTAATGTTACATACCATAGATTCCAAGCTTTATAACTCCATATACCATATATTAAACATAATAATAATGTATATATAAAG
>JBGVFV010000045.1:0-2661 GCA_045121295.1 Candidatus Pelethenecus sp. | reverse complement strand
ATTTCACACTCCTCGTTATAGTTTTAAATATTCTGCGGCTTCTTGGTTAATTTCTTCATTGCTTGGTAGAATACCACATAATAATTCTAGCATACATCCTTGAGAGTATGCTCCTAAATTTTCCATAAATTCTCTAACTTGCGTATAAATATAATAATTATATTCATCATAATGATTTTTGTCTATAATTTGTAAATTTAAAATACATTGACCGTTATCTCTATTAATATTTACTGATATATAAGCCAAATGCAATATCGTTGGGAATCCATGTTCATCTATTGATTCATATGATATTTCTTTTTCAATTGTTATTACTGATTGTATATTCATCTATCATCACCTTTATTCATAATTATAATATCCTCCCCAAAACATTGTGAATGATGCTCGTGCTAATCCACTTGTTCTAAACTCTAAGACGTTTACTCCTGATTGCAATGCTTTAAAATTGCTTGTAATATCAAATTCATACGTTATATCATCACCAGTAGTATTACCATTTAAGTCCTTAAATTTAACTCCGTTAATATATATTGAACAGTTAGGTATACTTGTTTCTTCATAAATACCATACACTGCTTGGTGTGTATGTCCTTCCAACACTATTTCATGTTTATGGCTTGGTAGATTAATATTATGGTTATGTGTAGGAACGGTGAATTTATGTTTATGTCCAGGCAACTTGATTTCATGACTATGAGTAGGAACTTTAAATTTATGAGTATGGTCATCTGCACTACCACTACCACTTGCATTACCACTTACGGTAATAGAGTGTTTATGACTACCACAATTTACATTATGTCCATGTGCAAAAGGAACTATATGCCAGTGAGTATCCATGTTGTCTGTTAAACTTTTTGGTCCGCTTGATGTTACTGCATTATCATCATATCCATTAGGTAAATAAGTATACGTACCAGAAGTACCTACAACAGATGCATCGCCTGCACTACCACTTAATCCACTTAATTGTACACTCATATTAATTTTTACTGTACCACTTCCACCAGTAGATACTGCATCAAACGATTTGGTTTCAGTTGTTTGAATATTATCTTTCCCACTTTCGGTAGATATAGCATCAAATGACCGAGTTTCTGTTGTATTACATTCAATATCTCCATCTTCTGTTGTCTGTACATTTTCTTTAGCAGATTTTGCAGTTTTACTGTATGCTCTAAATGGTTGTAATGTTACAATCAATTTTGCATTAAATGCATTGTCAAGTGTGCTAGGAATATAGAAATGTGATTTAAAAGGATTATTTTTGTCAAAACTATCTCTGTCACTAATTTGATAACAACTAAACATACCACTAGGAGAAATAACAATACTATTGCTTTGTTCATTTTTCATAATCAGTGTAGTTTCATTTTTTTCATTAACTCCTAAAAAGATACGTAGATATTGTTTTCTTTGTTCTTCGTTATTAAAGTCGTAAACACCTTCATCAAAGAACATTAATTTAGGTTGATTATCTTTGTCAATACCTAAAAATACACGTAAACTAGCTAAATCATCCTTTTTGGAGTACATGAACATACCATAAGCATTTCCATCTTTATCAATTTTAAAACTATTTGTATCGTTACCTAAATATAATTGTTCACCAATAATAATTTTACCTAACAATTCCTCAGCCATAATACCCTCAGGTGAAATAGCAACTCTACAAGTTTTCCATTTGTCTGTTGTCATGGCAATTAAGTCGTTAATTAATGCTAACTGTTGTTTATCGTCTTGTGCATCAATTAAGAAGATACCTGCTTCATCAATTTCAATTACATTTTGTTCAGTTCTTGAACGTACCTTTTGTGAAGCCAAATCTAATCCTTCTTCAAGAAGTTTTGCTACATCAGGATTTTGGTCTTTAATTTTAGCAAGAGTTGATTTATAAAAGTCTGTCATTGATTTAGTAGCTTTTACGGTTTGTGCAACTTTACTAACTTGTTTTAAAGGAGAGTCTGGAACTTTACCACCATTCATGAATTTTAAGTTACTTACTGAATCATCTTTAGGACAAATTGAAAACGAATAAATCATTACAGTTCCATCTTCACTAGCAATTTCACCTGACTTATCTTCAATCTCCATTTTTGCTCCTAAGAATAAACAATCTGTAATTTTTCTTCCAGTGCGTTTAATAAATTCCATTGATGAACTAATTGTAAAATCAATTACAGGTTTTTGATATTGTTTAATTTGTTGAACTGTATAATCATATACTGCATATGATGTTAAATGAACATCATCAGTAATTGCTTTTTCAATTAGATAATCGTTAAGTTCTTTTAATAAATCACTCGTGAAGTATCCAGTATTTTCTTTTCTGATATCTTCACCAATTTTTACTAAACGTGTTTCAATACTAGAGGCATTATCTTTACAAGTTTGTACTTCTGCTAATTTATCTTGGACTTGTTTCTCGTATCTGTCAACTACTGCTTGTTGATTTTTTACATGAGTTGCAAATTGAGTTAATTTTGATGTATCTCTTTCTCCTTCTGGTTTGGCTTGTTCATCACTTACTGTTTTTAAGTATCCAGTTAGAATTGCTTTCTCTGTACTATATTTACTTTCTAGAGATACAAGTTGGCTATTTGCTAAACTTAATGCTTGGTCGGCATCATGTTTTTGTAATAATAATTGATTAAA
>JBGVFV010000044.1:0-2682 GCA_045121295.1 Candidatus Pelethenecus sp. | reverse complement strand
CACGCTCACATTTTCAAAAAAGACATGGACAACATTTACGCAAGTGATTTGATTATTGCTAACCCCGAACGATTTGCAGAGGGAAGTATTGCAGAGTTGGGAGCAGTAGAAACATTTAATGATATACATGGAACAATGAGCGATATTGTGAATAACCCTACTTTAAGTGCCGAGGAAAAAATTCTAAAAATTCAACAATGGTTAGAAGAAAATCCATACAAAGAAGTGTACGTACACTTAGAGGATATTAGATGTACTGATATTGAAGAAAGTGGATATGACCGTAGTTTTTATGTAAATCAATTTGTGCGAGGATTGGCAGTAGCCGCTCAAACAGGACAACGTGGAGTGCCTGTAAGTCAAGGCGGAATTGATATTATGTCATGGGATGATATTATTACAACTTTACGACTTGAAATTGAAGAGGATGAATACGATTTTGAAGCAGAAGATGAAGAAGATGAAATTGTGTTTGAGGCAGTACTAGATAGTGAGTCAAGATTTTAAGAAAAAATAAATAGATAAGGGTTGAAAAACCCTTATCTATATAATATAATATAAGTGTAAGATAAATAAATAAAAGGGGCTGATTGGGATGAAAAAATTAGTGTTCATGTTATTGGCAATGATTTGTGGAATGTATTATGGAATGAGTCAAGCAGAACAACAAGAAGTTGAGATACAAACAGAGTATAAAGAGTTAAGTGATGTAGTTGTGTGTAGAGGTTTACGTACTAAAGAATGTGTGGAAACAGTAGATAGAGCAGAGGAATTGCTTCCAAATGAATTAGAGGAATACTTATTACAGACATTGGGTAGAGTTGAAGTATTTGTTGGAAATAATACAGAGTTCTTAAATTACATGAGTGATAAACCAATACATAGAAACGATTTTGCTTATGCTGGAATTGCTGGAATTGGATATGAACCACTAACTATTGTATATGCTATGGCAGATGATTATGTGTTAATGCATGAATTAGGACACGTATACGAGTATTCATTTAGCTATTTTGGAGAACATAAACCAACAGATAACCCCGAATGGCAACGAGCATACAACTTAGAATTTATAAGTGCATATGGAAAAGCTGATATTATGGAGTTTTACGCAGAATGTTTTGCTATATATTTCCGTAATCCAAAAATATTACAAAGATTCTGCCCATTAGCATATGATTTATTAGATGCAGATTTTGGTGAAATGGAGTGATAGTGTGTATTCAAGTGGCACAATGCCATAATAATGAAAGGAATGATTTGTATGAACAAAGAAAGACTATTTAAAGATTATAGGTCATATTTAAGTACCGCAGGATTACATGAAGTATTTGCAGTAGACTATATTGCAAAATTGGGAGAACGTTATGGACTTGACGTATACAGATTTAGAGATAAATTAGTGGCATTAGTAAAACGTGGAGAGTCAGATATTAGATGTGGAGCAAACGTTATTGTAAGTCATTTAGATAGTCCACGTTTAGATGTTTTAGTTGGAGAACCATTAGTGGAAAAAGAAGATGGAGTGTTCTTAAAAGTCATTCCTTACGGTGGGATTATTCCGCAAAGTTGGTTAGACATTCCATTAGTGTTAGTAGGTAGAATTTATACTGATGAAGAACCTATTGTTATTAACACAACAGGAGAATTTGAGTTTACGATTACTAGTTTATTACCACACCTAGATGGTAGAAAAGAATTAGAAAAATTTAGTATGAATAATTTAGTTGTTCGTATTGGTAATAGTAAAAAAGAAAATGTATTGGAATTATTAAAAGAACGATATGGTATTCATGAGGATGATTTTGAATTGGCAGATTTAAGTTTTATTCCAGCTACACAAGTTAGAGAATTAGGTTTTGATAAAGATTTAATTACAGGATACGGACATGATGATAGTTGTTGTGCATTTACGTCATTACAAGCCTTATTAGATTCAGAGTCAAATGCTAAAACTCAAATTGCCATTTTTGCCTCTTATGAAGAAACAGGTTCAAATCAAGCAACAGGTTGCAACAGTGAATTTATTGATGATATTTTCCTTGATTTAGCTAACGGTGATTTTAGAGTGGCAAGAGAAGCTATTAGAAACTCAATGATTATTTCAGCAGACGTGTGTGCAGGATTTGAAAGTACTTATGCTAGTCATTTTGAAGATAGTGCTAAAGCCGTAGTAGGAAAAGGTGTTGGTATTATTCCATACTTAGGTAGAAAACGTGGTAATGATACAGATTTTCATTTCAGAGCATTAATCAAACAATTAGCACTTGACAATGATATTAAATACCAAATTGAAACAACAAAAGTCACTGAGGGTGGTGGGGGAACTGTTTCGACATTCTTCACTACTAAAGGTTCATACGTGATTGATGTTGGAGTACCAGTATTGGCAATGCACTCACCTCAAGAAGTAATTAGTAAAACAGACTTAAAAGCAACTTATGATTTATACAAAGTATTTTTAGAATTAGGAATTTAAAATAGGGGTTGAAAAACCCTTATATCTGTAATATAATATAAATGTATTACAAAACACATAACTGAAAGGATTGATTTCATGTACAAAACAACAAAAGCATTATTAGCTACTTTATTACTTGTAAGTCCATTAGTTGCACAAGGAGCAGTAAATGAGGGAACACCTTTTGATGGAAACGATTCTAATACAAGCATTCAGAGTGA
>JBGVFV010000043.1:0-25315 GCA_045121295.1 Candidatus Pelethenecus sp. | reverse complement strand
CCATTTTCAGCACCATTGTTATAAACCAAAGTAGCTTTATAAGAAGTTACTACTGGAGTTGTTGGTGTTGAACCCGTTTCAGGATTTGTTGGAACAACTTCTGGAGTTGTTGGTGTAGGTGTTGGAGTTTCGGTTTCAACTTTACAAGAAGCTGTACCCAAAACTGCTCCTACACACAATAGTGATAGTAAGATTTTTTTCTTTTTCATTTTATTCCCCCTCTTTTTTAAAATAGAAAAATCTACACCAAAATTTTAACATAATATGGCATTTGTGTAAAGCGTTTTCATAAATGCCGTAAATATTAAGGTGGTATGGTGTTACCACCTTGTATTATATATACTCAATAACTATTAAATAGATATTTAAGCCTGAACCAGCAGATGCTATACTGTAGTTTCCTTCATCAACATTAGTGAATGTAAAACTTGCAATATCATTTTGAGAACTACTTCCTATTTCTGCTTGAATTTTATTATTAGATGAATCAAATAATGCTGCATATCTAGTAGAAGTGCCACTACTAGAAAAATATACGGTAATGTTAGCTGATGCTGTAATATCAAAGTTTACGTTTAGGCTGCTATATGAGCCTCCTCCACCTAGTCTTAAACATTTATTGATTTGTTGATTATCTAACATTAAATCACAACCACCAGTAGCACAAGTTTTACCTGATAATGGATTAATTGTAATGTCTCCAAAAGTAGTAGAAGCAGAAATGTTTACTACATTAATATCGTTAAATGTAATATATTTAGTTGATAATGTTGGATTTTCACTATCACCCTCATCATCTGGATTAGATGGTGTTTCTGGTGTTGGTTGTTCTGGTTTGTTTTCGCTAACAAAATCACCTTTTAATACACCAGAATATTTAATACAATGATCCTTTACTTTATCAGCAGATAATAAGTTTTCTACTTTACTAACTTGGTTAACAGAATCATAATAGAATATAGTAGAATTTGTGTCAAAGTTAATTAATTCTTTAGAACCTGTTGGATTACAAGAACCAGTAATTGAATCTGTTCTACTATAAACTGTATTTTGTGAGTAGTATGTATCAGTGCTTGAATTATTTGATTTACTACAACCACTAAATAGGTTTCCAAATGATTTAAAAGAAGTTCCAGTATAAGAATCTTTTTTAACAATCATAATTGGGTTTTTACTATTTTCGTAATAGTTATTTTCTATAAATGCATAAGAGTTAGCTCTAATACTTGAACTTACACTAGTAGTTTTATAGTAGAAGTTATTATATATATGAATATTAGCTTGTCTAACTAATGGTAATCTAGAACTACAATTATTGAAGTAGTTGTGGTGTAATGTAATGTTATATTGTTTTGCTTCATCATTTCCACCAATCAACATGGTTTTGTGAGTTTGATTGTAAGTAGTATAACTAACTGTTACACCTCTACAGTATTTAATATCAGTAGAACCATCACCATCATATTTATCAGCTTCGTAACTTACATCCCAGTTGTTAACACCAATGTTGAATGTACAATTATGAACCCAATAATTTCCGTATTCAGAAATGTTGCTTTTACTACCTTCAAATCCAACCGCATCTTCAGTGTATCTATCAAATGTTAAATTTCTTACTTCAATATTATTACATTGTTTGAAATTTAATCCCCATTGATAAATTACTGCATCAGTACCTACACCTTCAATAGTTATATTAGAAGCATTAGAAATATCTAACATATTATAGTATGAATCATATTCTCCACTAGAATATAATACGTTATTTGTTAAACCATTTAATATAGTAATACCATTATTAATATCATTAGACATTGAGTTAATGCCCGCTGATATGATTGCTGAATAGCTTAATTTACCGCTTGAGAATGATGCTCCGCTGAATGTATTACTAAGACTTTGATCTCTAGCACTAGTTTTACCTTCGCCATGATTTTTGTAATTCCATTGAGCAGTTTTAACAGAGCCTAAGACTCTAATACATAATGGATAATCAGAGTTTTTAGCGGCAGTAAGTATAGCTCCTAAACCAGTATATGTTTTATTTCCTAGTTTAGCAGTAACAGTGTTCTTATTTGTATCATTAACATAAATAACAATTGCGTTAGTTTTTAATGAACCATCATCGTTATATGCACCAACACCTACGGTATTATCAAAATGTGCATAACCAGAACGATCGTGATTATCTGCGTAAATAGCTTTTGTAACAGTTTTATGATTAATATTGTTAGTTATAGTTACATTGTATGTTCCTTCAACTAATCCTAATATATCAACACGAATAGTAGAACCATTATTTCTAATTAATTCTGAATCTACTGTATATTTAGTAGATAAATTTTGTTTTGAATATGTAACAGTATAATCAGATGATTTATAGCCCTCAGAATCAAATTCTAAATAAGCACCTTCATTATATCCACTAAACTTAGTTACATTTATAGGATTTTCATTAATAATAATTTCTTCAAAGTAAGCATATAAAGTTAAATCGGAAGAAATAGTTGAATTGAAATTATATTCTTGTTTAGAAGTATTACTAGTAGACCAACAAACAAAAATAAATCCGGCCTTAGTAGGATCAGTTGGCTTAGTAACCTTTGTTCCTTCATTTACTGTAGTAGAATGATGAACATCATCTCCATTCATAAAAGTAATAGAGAAAGTTTCGGTTTCAACAATGATTTCTTCAAAATAAGCATATAAAGTTAAATCATCTCTAATAACCATATTAAAGTCATATTCTTGTTTAGAAGTACTACTTGTAGACCAACAAACAAAAGTAAACCCTTCCTTAGTAGGATCGGCAGGTTTATTTGTTTTTTCTCCTTCTTGAACAGTAGATGTTTGATATACAACATTACCATTCATAAAAGTAACAGAGAAAGTTTCAGTTTCAACAATGATTTCTTCAAAATAAGCATATAAAGTTAAATCATCTCTAATAACCATATTAAAGTCATATTCTTGTTTAGAAGTACTACTTGTAGACCAACAAATAAATGTATAGCCATCCTTTGTAGGGTCAGTAGGTTTAGTAACCTTTGTTCCTTCATTTATTGTAGTAGAATGATGAACAGAAGAACCATTCATGAAAGAAATAGTATACGTATTAATTTCAGGTGTTTCTGTGCTACTGTCATTATTTTTTTCAAAGTAAGCATATAAAGTTAAATCATCTCTAATAATGGTATTAAAGTCATATTCTTGTTTAGACGTGCTACTTGTAGACCAACAAATAAATGTATAGCCATCCTTTGTAGGGTCAGTAGGTTTATTGACTTTAGAACCTTTATTTACTTGTAAAGTTGAAATTAAAGTATCACCATCCATAAATGCTACAGTATAAGTAACAACTGGAGATGGTGTATTTTTTTCAAAATAAGCATAAAGTGTAATATTACTTTTTATAGGATTATTAAAGTTATATTCTTGTTTAGAAGTACTGTTAGTAGACCAACAAATAAAAGTAAAACCTTCCTTAGTGGGATTGGCAGGTTTATTTGTTTTTTCTCCTTCTTTAACAGTAGATGTTTGATATACATCATTACCATTCATAAAAGTAACAGTGTATTCACTAACAGGAGTTGGAGTTTGAGTAACTTCAGGAGTCGCCGGCGTTTCTGGAGTTGGAGTTGGTGTTCCATCGCCTGTATCAATTCTAAAACATCCTGTTAATAATATAGCTGAAATAATCGAAATAAATAGTAGAGTAAACTTTTTCATAGTTATACCTCCTATGTATTTTATAGTTATATTATAGAATTCATTTTTTTCTTTGTAAAGAAAAAGACCGATAAAATCGGTCCATTTATTCCTTGTTTGTATCTTTTGTTAATTATTCTTATTAATGTTCTTTTTAAAAAGTCTTAAATAATAGATTGGTTATTAATTTTAAATTTAAAATCTAAACCCAATTTTTTTGCGGCATTCTTACACATTTTCATTCTATGTAAGAATATTTCAAAATAATCCATTACTGGTGAAATAGTTGAATCTATTTCAAGTGATAGAGTACAAGTTTTATCATCTTCATCAACAACGATATTAGAAGAAGTAACAGAATAATTTACTCTATCATGAATATCAAATTCAGTGAAATTAGTGTTTCTTACACGACTACGTCTAACGTCACATTTATCAGCTATGATTAATGCAGCTGCAATGTTACTTACTGGTATACCTGTACCTTCATCATGATTACCAATTGCTGAAATTATTTGAGCGATTTCTTTTGCATCCATTCCCATATCTAATAATAACTTAAAGCACATTAAAGCTCCACTATGTGGGTGATCAGTTCGGTTAACGACATTTCCAATATCATGCAAGTAACCAGCAATTTTTACAAGTTCAATTTCTCTTTCAGGTCTATTTAATTTAGATAATATGTAAGCTGCATCTTCGGCAACCTTACATACATGTGCAAAAGAATGTTCGGTATATCCCATAGCTAATAATGTTTTATCAGCTTCTATTATATATGTTTTGATAGTTTCATTTTGTTTGATTTCATTATAAGTAATCATAGTTAATCATCTCCTATATCTATATATTAATATTAGCATATATTTATTAACTTTTAAATATATTTATATGGTGGTTATTTATGAAAGTTAAAGTTTATGGTAATAAAAAAGTCTCTGGAAAAGTAAAGGTAAGTGGTTCTAAAAATGCGGCACTACCTATCATATGTGCAAGTCTTTTAAACAAGAATAAAGTTGTATTAAAGAATGTACCAAGAATAAGTGATGTATTTGATATTATCAACATATTAAAGTATTTAGATTGTAAAATAAAGTTTAAAAGAAACACGTTAATTATTGATAGTGCTAATCTTAATTATAAACCTTTATTATTAGAAGAATGTCAAAAAATAAGAGCGTCCTATTATTTTGTAGGAATATTTTTATCTATATATAATAAATGTGAAATATTATTACCTGGTGGTTGTAATATAGGTAAAAGACCTATAGATTATCATTTAAAAGCATTTTTAGATATGGGTTATATTTATACTATAGAAGATAATGTATTAAATGTAAGGTTGGATAAAGAATTATCAAATATTGATATATGTATAAGTGATAAAAGTGTTGGCGCTTCAATAAATGCTATTTTAGCTTCAACAAAATTCAAAAAAGCTAAATTATCTAATTTATTAATAGAACCAGAGTGTGAAGGATTAATAAAATTCTTAAATATAATGGGATATAACTATACAATTCATAAAGATGAAGTAACTATAAAGTCATTTATAAATAACGACCAAAAAGTTAAATATAGAATTATACCAGATAGAATAGAAGCTATGACATTTACAGTGATAGGGTTATTACGCGGTAAATTAAAGATTAAAAAATGTAATCCTAATCATTTGTTATTCCCTTTAAACATTCTTGTTAAAAATGGTTTTAAAATAAAAATTAATAAGAATAGTTTATATGTCTATAAATCAGTAGGAAACCAAATAAATATAGAAACGGATATATATCCAGGTTTTCCTACTGATTTACAATCTATATTTGGAGTTTTAGCAAGTCAAACAAATGATAATAGCCAAATAGTTGAGAATATTTTTGAAAATAGAATGCAGATATATTATGATTTAATCAAAAGTGGTATCAGGTGTAATGTAAAAGATAATAAAGTGGATATAGTGCCTGGAAAAGTAAAATCAGCAAACTATAAATCATATGATCTTAGACACGGAGCGTCAGTAATAATATTATCATTAATAGGAGATAAAAGTTCTGTTATTGAAAATTTTGAAGTTGTTTTAAGAGGATATGAAGATTTATTACGTAAGCTAAGAAGAATTGGAGTTAAAATAGAAAAAATAACATAAATAGGCTTTCAATAGAATATTTTTAATAATTTAATTTAAAACCTAAAAATATTTAGTGAAAATATAAAATAGTTGTAGTATAATTAATTAGTAAATTAATTAGGAGTTGATATTTATGGATAAAAAATTCTATTTAACTACTGCAATAGCATACACTTCATCAACACCACATATTGGTAATGTGTATGAAGCTATCTTAGCTGACGCTATTGTTAGATATAAAAAGAAATGTGGTTATGATACATATTTCCAAACAGGAACTGATGAACATGGTCAAAAGATTCAATTAAAGGCAGAAGCTGCTGGAATTACGCCACAACAACATGTTGATAAGATTTCTGATTCTATTAAAGAAACTTATAAATTAGTAAATGTTGAATATGATCATTTCGTTAGAACTACTGATGATTATCATGTTAAAGAAGTAACTAAGGTATTTGAAAAGTTATTAGCTCAAGGTGATATTTATAAAGGTTCTTACGAAGGTAATTACTGTGTAGATTGTGAATCTTATTTCACAACAAAAGATTTAGTTGATGGTTGTTGTCCTGATTGTGGTGCTAAGGTACAATTAACTAAAGAAGAAGCTTATTTCTTTAAATTAGCTAAATACCAAGAAAGATTAATTGAACATATTAATAGTCATCCTGACTTTATTCAACCTGAATCAAGAAAGAACGAAATGTTAAATAACTTCTTATCTAATCCATTACCAGATTTATGTGTATCTCGTACATCATTTACTTGGGGCGTTCAAGTTGAAAGTGATCCTAAACATGTTGTTTATGTATGGATTGATGCGTTATTAAACTATATCACTGGTATTGGTTACCATTTAGATGGTGAATCAGGTGAATTATATAATAAATTCTGGCCTTGTGATATTCATTTAATTGGTAAGGATATTTTAAGATTCCATACAATTTATTGGCCAATTATGTTAATGGCATTAGATTTACCATTACCTAAACAAGTATTTGGTCATCCATGGGTTTTAATGAATCATAACAAAATGTCAAAATCAAAAGGTAATGTTATTTACGCTAATGATTTAGTAGATATTTTTGGTGTAGATGCAGTAAGATATTATGTATTACATGAAATTCCATTTGCAGCTGACGGTAATTTAACTTATGAATTAGTTTGTGAAAAATCTAATTCAGATTTAGCTAACACATTAGGTAATTTAGTTAACCGTACTATGGCAATGGGTAAGAAATATTTTGGTGGTACTGTAGTTAAAGGTGAAGCAACTGAATTTGATGCGAACTTAGAAGAAATTATTTCTAATACAGTAAAAGAATATTCAACATTAATGGATCAATATAAGGTTGCAGATGCAACAGAAGCTGTTATGAGATTATTAAGAGCTTCTAACAAATATATTGATGAAACTGCTCCATGGGCATTAGCTAAAGATGAAGCTAACAATTCTAAACTTAATAATGTTTTATACCATTTATTTGAAGCAATTAGAATTTCTGCTTCTTTGTTAGAACCAATTATGCCTTCAACATCAAAGAGTATTTATAATCAAATTAATACAACATTATCAACATTTAATGATTTAACATATGGTTTACAAGAACAATATGTATTAAATGATGCGGTTGTATTATTCAAACGTTTAGATGTTAACAAGGATGTATTAGATATTGTTTTGGCTAAGGAACAAGCTAAAGAACAACCAAAGGTAGAAGAAGTTAAAGTTGAACCTTCAAAACCTGAAATTACTATTGATGATTTTGATAAATTAGATTTAGTTGTTGGTGAAATTGTTGAGGCTAAAAAACATCCTAAGGCTGACAAATTATTAGTGTTTAAAGTAAACATTGGAAGTGAAGTTAGACAAATTGTATCTGGTATTGCTAAATTCTATAATCCAGATGAATTAGTTGGTAAAAAGGTTGTTGTTGTTAAAAACTTAAAACCTATCACTTTACGTGGTGAAACTTCACATGGTATGTTAATGTGTGCTTTTGATAAAGATGATAAAGATTTAGAATTATTAAATGTAACTAAATTAAACGCTGGAGATTTAATAGGATAATGAGAAAACAACAATTATATTCAGATATTTTAAGAGTAATAATTGTAATTTTTTCATCAACTGTTTATTCATTGGCAGTTATTTGGTTTTTGGAGCCTGCCGGATTAATCGCGATTGGGTTAACGGCTGTTGGACAAATATTACATAGATTATTCTTATTAATAAATGTTAATATTCCAATTGGTGTATTTACACTAGCTTTTAATATTCCTCTATGTATTTATGGTGCTAAACATGTTTCAAAAAGATTTGTAATCTTCACATTGTTATCAGTTTTAGTTCAATCATTTTTAACTATGGGTTGGTCATGGTTAGAATTTGATTTTGGTATTAATCCAGAAAGTGAAAGATTCTTCTTATGTGTTATCGCTTCATTATTATGTGGTAGTGCTATTGGTGTTGCTTTAAGATATGGTACATCTACTGGTGGTGTAGATATTGTTGCTCAGTGTTTAGCGTTAAAGAAAAATATTTCTATTGGTATGTTTTCAACAATAGTTAATCTTATTCTTTCTTTTGTTGGCGGTGTAATAATGGCTAAATCATGGTCAATAACACTTTATACATTCATATTTATAATTATGAGTAATTTTGTTATTGATAAGATTCATACTGCTTACAATTATTTAAGAATAGATATTATTACTAACCATTCAGAAGAAGTAGCTCAAGCATTACTTGATGGTATTAATAGAGGTTGTACAATTGCGAATGTAAAAGGTGCTTATACTAAAGAAGAAAAGTATGATGTATTTATGATTATTTCTTCTTATGAGTTACAAAAAGCTGCTGAAATAATCCGTAATACAGATCCTGCGGCTTTTATGACTGTGTCACCTATTAAACGTATATTTGGTAAGTTTTTTAAGCATATTATTATTTAAAACAATGCTCCCTTCGTTGATGAAGGGAGTTTTTTTATTATTTATACTTTTTTAAAAAGTATAAAAATTGACTATTACTTATTTTAGGAGTATACTATAATTAGATAGATTCGAGGTGATATAAATGAAGATAAGAGACTTAAGATGGTATATTATGGGTTGTGTAGTACTTTTAATTTCTTTTGCAGCCTTATCTATGTGTTTATATTTACCTGTTAAAGGGAAAATTGTTAATTCTATACAAGAATTATCCAAAGAAAACCTAATTATGAATTTAGATTTCACTGAAGAAGCTATCAATAATTACTACAATCAATTTATAAACGGGAATTATCAATCAATAGAAACTAATTTTAATAAAACTGGTTATATTGATAAGATGGATGGGAATAAATATCTTATAAAAGAAGGTAAAGATTTTCTTCATATTGAAGGAGATAACAATCTTTATGTGTTTTTTTATAACGAAAATCCGTCAATGGAGATTGGTGGATATATTCCGTTAACTAAAGTGTTAGAATTTGTTGAACAAGATATAGCTATATTTAGTTCAACAGGGGCCATTAAATATAATACTATTACTGATGAACCTATTGGTACAATGAGTGGGTTAACTAATAATGAAAGTTTTATGTCAAAGGTTTCTTTTGAAGAAGTTCATACTGGTTCATATACGGTGGCTGGTAAGGATGGTGTTGTGGCTGTTGGAACATTATGTGGTTATTATTTTGCTACATATATTTCATTAGAAGATGCAATGCTTTCTATTGATTGGGTGCTAGAACAAACATTAGTATTTATCATTATGGGTGTTTTATTTATAGCTGGTATGCTTGCGGTTATGATACTTGGTTGTTATAAAGCTACATTACTTATTAAAATTGATAGAAGAGTTTCTAAAACGCCTAACGCTATTGTATTACATCTTAATAAACAAGGTAAGGTATTATATGCTAATCCAGCATTTAAACGCTTAGAATATGAGTTAGAAAAGATTAATATAGATGACTTTTTAGAAGTAAATACTGATAAAAAGATTAAAGATTTATTTAAAGAAAAAAGAACAGTTCAATGTTATTTAGATAAATGTGATAAAATAACTTACTATCAATTTACACCTATTTATGTTAGATCAACTTATTATTTAATTGGTAGTGATATTACAATTGAATATAATCGTTTACAACAATTAGAGGAAGTTAACGGTAGACACGCTATTACTGGTTGTTATAATCGTTTTGCTTTACGTAATAGATTTGATACTGTTATGAGCAATATGGATTTAGATGTTGCGTTTATTGAATTTAGATTGTTAGATCATTTTGATATTATGTCATTGTTTGGTTATCAAGCATTTGAAGAATTATTAAATGAAATAATATTAATGCTTAAAGAAAAATATACTGGCATGGAAATATATCATTTAAAGGACGAACAAATAGTTGTTTTATATCCAAATGTAGATATTGATGATGTTTTAGATTCTGTTAATGAAATGATGGAATTATTTAAACGTCCTATCATAATTAACACAAATAATATTTATGTTAAATTTAAAGCAATGATTACTAATATTAAGCAAGAAGAATTTGATAATATTACAACTGTAGAAATAGGAAGAAGAAATGAAGCTGCATATCATTCTATAAAGAATTTCTTAGAAAAAGATATAGCAATGTATGAATCTTATATGGATGGTATAGTTTTAGCTGAAAAGCAATTAGAAAAAGATTTAAAGATAGCGTTAACTAATAATGAGTTAGTTCAATATATTCAACCTCAATATTCTTTATCAGAAAATAGAATTGTTGGATTTGAATCATTATTAAGATGGAATAATCCTAATTATATTGATAAACCTATTCAACAGGTTGTTGAACTTGCTGAACAAAAGGGTTATATGCTAGATATGGCTAAAATTATTATTGATAATACATTTGAATTAGCTAAAAAGTTAGAAAAATATAATGTTAGTATTTCTTTAAACTTATCACCAATTCAAATTATTCAAGCAGGGTTTGTTTCTGAACTTGTAAGTAAATTTGAAGAGTATGATTTAAAAGAAGGAAGTATAGCCTTAGAAATTACAGAAACATTCTTAATGAGAAACTTTATGTTGGTTAATGAAAAACTTAAAATATTAAAACGTGCTGGTTTTAAAATTCATTTAGATGATTTCTGTACTGGTTATTCATCTATGAAATATTTAAAGGATTTACCAGTAGATAGTATTAAAATTGACCAAGAATTTATTAAGCATGTTAATACTAACAAAGTTAATAAATCTATTGTTAGTTGTATTACAGATTTAGCTAAAGAATTAAATCTAGAGGTAATTGCTGAAGGTGTAGAAAATTCTTCACAAAGAGATACAATTAAAAAGATTGGTTGTAAGATTATTCAAGGTTATTTAATTGGTAAGGCAATGCCTTATGAACAAGCTGTTGCATTACTAGAAAAGAAAAAATAGGAGTTGATGAATATGTTTTTAGCATCAAATAATCCGGGTGTTGCATTACTTTTAACGTGTGTTGCTGTTATTTTAACAGTAGGGTTAGGATTATTATTTGCATACTTTATTAAAAGAAATGTAGAACACTTTAAAGAAGAAGATGAAGTTATTGCAGATAATGTAGTACCTAAAACACAGTTAATTAAAGAAATAAATAAATATATTAAAAAGATTGGTAGCTTTGGAGCTGCAACATTAATCTATTTAGATATAGATGACTTTACAGATATTAATGAAATCTTTGGTCAAAAAGCCGGTGATGAAGTTTTAAGAAATGTAGCTATACGTATCTTAAAATGTTTACCTTATAGAGCTTCTATATGTAGATATCAAAATGATGAGTTCTTGATATTTATTAAGAATGAAGATAATAGAGATACGATAGATAGATTATGTAGTAATATTTTAGAAGAAATTAGTAAGCCGATATCTATTCATTTAGGTGATACTATTAATTTAACTGCATCAATCGGTATATGTTTTTTCCCACAAGCAGGTATAGAATGGAAAGAGTTAATTAACAATCTTGAATTAACTACATATGTGTCTAAAAGAGATGGTGGAAATAAACTTACTAATTATTATGCAACTTTATCTGATGATGAATTACAAAATATTGAATACTATAAAGAAATTAAAGAAGCTATTCATAAGAAAGAATTCGAATTATATTATCAACCTATTATTGATTTAGAAAACCATGTAATTTATGGTGCTGAAGCATTAATGCGTTGGAATCACCCAACTAATGGTGTATTACCTCCTGAAAAGTTTATTAAGATTATGGAACAATCAGGAGATATTAGATGGGTTGGTGAATGGGGTATTGAAAATATGATTAGATTCCAAATAGAAATGCTTGAAAAATATCCTGAAATGCCTATGGTATTCTCACTTAACTTATCAACAAAACAATTAGTTAATGTAGAATTAGCTAATAATCTTATTGAAATTGCTAAACGTTATAACATTGAGCCAAAAAATATAATGTTTGAAATTAATGACTTTATTGTTTATGAAAAGATAGGTTCTATTAAAACAAATATTTTAAAACTTAAGGATTATGGTTTTAAGATTGCTGTTGATGGTTTTGTTTTAGATGGTTTCTCTGTCCAAACAATTCAACGAAGCCCTATTGATGTTATAAAATTAGGTAGAAGTTTCTTAAGTAATAAAGAAAATAATTATACTAAAGAAAAATTATTAGATATCTTAAATGAATTTGCTGATGCTAATAATCACCAAATATTAGCTGAAGGTATTGAAAATAAAGAAGCAGCAGTTTATATTAAAGAACATGGTGTTGGAATTGGTTCTGGTTATTATTTTTCTAAACCTTTAAGTATGGCTGATTTCACTGAATATGTGGCTCAATTAAAGATGAAAGAACAATTAGCTGAAATAGCTGAATTAGAAGATCAACAATTAGCAAATAAATAGGCTCTTATTATTGAAATAATAAGAAAATTATTATATAATTTAAAAGTATTTGAAATGAAGGAAGTGTTTAATTATGGGAAGAGCGCATGAAGTACGTGCTGCATCTATGGCTAAAACAGCCGCAATGAAATCTGCAAAATATGCTAGATGGGGGAAAGAAATTTTCCAAGCTGCAAAGGCTGGTGTACCTGATCCAGAAATGAATCAAGGTTTAAAGAGAGTTATTGAACGTGCAAAGAAAGATCAATGTCCAGCTGATGTTATTAAAAGAGCAATAGCTAAAGCTCAAGGTGTTGCATCTGGTGCATCAAAAGAAAAAACTTATGAAGGATATGGTCCAGGAAATGTAGCTGTAATCGTTGAATGTACTACAGATAACGATAACAGAACATTTACTGATGTTAGAACTGCATTTAACAAAACTGGTGGTACTGTTGGTACATCTGTTGGTTATTTATTCAGTAGAAAAGCACAATTCGTATTCGAAGGTATGACTGAAGATGAAGCTATGGAAGCTTTAATGATGGGTGATGCTGACTGTGAAGAAATCACAACTGATGAAGACGGATTTGTAACTATTTTAGCTGATCCAAAAGATTTTGAATCTATTAAAGCTGCATTAGATGCTGTTAATAGTGAATTAGAATTTGAAGAATGTGGTGTAAATTTAGTTCCATCTACTTATGTTGATTTAGATGAAGAACATGAAGCTAAATTTAGAAGATTCTTAGATTTATTATCTGAATGTGATGATGTTCAAGATGTTCATCATAACGCTAATATCGTAGAATAATTATTATGATTTAAACACACCGCAAAACGGTGTGTTTTTTCGCACATAAAAGGGGGATGAATTATGAACATAGTTATTACTGGAGCTTGTGGTGGTATGGGGTATGCTGCTACTAAGTTATTAAAAGAAAAGGGTTTTAATATTTATGCCGGTGATTTATTTTTAAATAATTTAGTTGAAGGTGTTAAATATCATACACTTGATGTAACAAGCATGGATTCATGCCAAGAGTTTTATAATTTTGTGAAACAAGAATGTAATGAATTATATGCCATAATTCATTTTGCAGGGATTTATGATATGAATTCCTTGGTAGAAATAAGTGAAGAAGATTTTATTAGAATATTTAATATTAATGTATTTGGTGTATATAGATTAAATAAGATTTTTTTACCTTTATTAAATAAGGGTAGTAGAGTAGTAATAACATCTAGTGAATTAGGACCTTTAGATCCACTACCTTTTACTGGATTATATGGCATAACCAAATCAACAATAGAAAAATATGCTTATTCATTAAGAATGGAACTTAATTTATTAGATATAAAGGTTTGTATAATTAGACCTGGTGCGGTTAAAACTAATCTTTTAGGAGTATCTACTAATAGATTAGATAGATTTATAGAAACTACAGAGATTTATAAAGATAATTCTTTAAAGTTTAAACACATTGTAGAAAGTGTTGAAGCTAAAAATATTGAACCAATTAAGATAGGTAAGATAGCTTATAAAATATTAAAGAGTAAAAAGCCTAAATATATATATAATATAAATAGGAATAAATTACTTAGACTGTTAAATTTCTTACCTAAAAACTTTCAAGTTTGGGTTATTAAAAAAATATTAAAATAGAAGGGGTATAAATATGAAAAATTATACAAAGATTACAAGTAAGTTTATTGAAGACATTCAATCAAATGTAACAATTTACAAGCACAATAAAACAAACGCTAGAATTTGTACAATTGAAAATGATGATAACAACAAAGTGTTTTCAATAGCTTTTAGAACACCAGCAATTAACGATGGTGGTCTAACACACATTTTAGAACACTCTGTATTATGTGGCTCTAAAAATTATCCAGTAAAGGATCCTTTTGTAGAATTATTAAAGAGTTCTTTAAATACATTCTTAAATGCCTTTACATTCCCAGATAAAACAATGTATCCATGTGCAAGTCAAAACTTAAAAGACTTTAAAAATCTAATGAGTGTTTATATGGATGCGGTATTTTATCCACAAATTTACGAGCATGAAGAAATCTTTATGCAAGAAGGATGGCATTATCATATATTAGATGAAAATGAACCAATTACATACAATGGTGTGGTTTATAATGAAATGAAGGGTGCTTTTTCTGACCCTCAACAAATTTTATTTAGACAAATGTTACATTCATTATTTCCAGATACAACTTATTCATATGAATCTGGTGGTGATCCAGAATTTATTCCGGATTTAACATATGAAGAATTTAAAGAATTCCATTCTAAATTCTATCATCCATCTAATTCATATATTTTCGTTTATGGTAACTGTGATATGGAAGAAAGATTAAATTGGTTAGATGAAGCTTATTTAAATAACTTTGAAGCAATTGATTTTGACACAACAGTTAAATATCAAAAACCATTTGATAAACCAGTTGTACATACAGAATTCTATCCAGTAGCCCCAAATGTTGGTTTAGAAAATAAAACATTCTTATCTTACAATGTTGCGTTCCCATCTACATTAGATGTTAAGTTAATGATGGCATCATCAATCTTAGTAGATGTATTATTAAATAATCCAGGCGCTCCACTTAAACAAGCTATTATTGATGCTAAGTTAGGTGAAGATGTAATGGCGGCATTTGATGATGGTTTATTACAACCAATGTTAGGTGTAGTAGTTGTTAATTCTAATCAAGAAAAGCAAAAAGAATTTATTAGTTTATTAGATAATTCTTTAAGAGAAATTCTTAATAATGGATTAGATCATGACGCAATTCGTTCATTAATTAATTATCAAGAATTTAAAGCAAGAGAAGATAAATTTGGTCGTATGCCAAAAGGCTTAAACATCCAAATGGTATGTTTGAATTCTTGGTTATATGATGAAAATGACCCATTCTCTAAAGTAGAAGCCATCAAATATTATGATGAATTGAGAAAAGATTTAGATGAAGGTTATTTTGAATCAATCATTGAAAAATATATCCTAAATAACACTCATAAAACTTATACAATGTTAGTTCCATCTCATACTGTTGCTGCTGAAAGAGAAAAAGTATTAACAGAAAAATTAGCTGATTATAAGGCTTCTTTATCTAAAGAAGATATTCAAGCATTAATTAAAAAGAACCAAGATTTAGCAGCTTATCAATCTGAACCTTCTACTTTAGAAGAGATTGCAACTTTACCAAAATTAGAATTAGAAGATTTAACTGTTGAACCAGAAAAATTAAATTTAGAAGTAATCAATGGTGAATTCACAACTTTATATTCTAATTACTTTACTAATGGTATTCATTATTTAGGTTATAGTTTTGATTTAACTGGTATTGATAAAGAAACTTTCCAATATGCTGGTTTATTAACAGATCTTTTAACTAATGTTTCTACAAGTAGTAAACATTTTGGACAAATCCATCAAGAAATCCAAAATTTAACTGGCGGACTTACATTCTATGTTTCTACATATAACACTATTGATACAAAACAAACTAAGGCTGCATTAAATGTAAAGTTTAGTGCTTTAGCTCATAACTTAGATAAAGCTCAAGAATTATTATTAGATGTTATTAATAATACTAACTTTAACGATACAAAACGTTTATATGAAAGAATTAGTGAATTAAATGTTGGTTTAGAAATGAGTCTACCTCAAAAAGGCCATGTTGTTGGTTTAACAAGAGCGGCTGGTTATTTTGATGAATCTAAATATTTAAGTGACGCAGTAGAAGGTATTTCATATCTTGATTTCATTCATGATATTTATGTTAATTTTGAAAATAAAAAAGAAGAAGTTATCTCAAAATTAACTAATCTTATATCTATTATTTTTAACAAGAATAGATTCTCATTTAGATTTACTGGTAATGATGAATGTTTAGAAAATGCTAAAAATTTAGCAAAATCTTTCTATAATACATTATCTGAAAATGCTCATACATTTGTTAGTGATTATAAACCTTTTAGTGCAAATGAAGGCTTTAAAACACCAGCAAATGTTAACTATGTATCACGTGTTGGTAAATATGATGAACCATTTAATGGTGCAATGCATGTGTTGAATAAAGCATTATCAATGGATTATTTATGGATGCAAGTTCGTGTTCATGGTGGGGCATATGGTTGTATGATGCAAACATCTTTAAATGGTATTATTGGTTTTACTTCTTATCGTGATCCGGAAATTGCAAGAACAAATAAGGTTTATGAAGATGTTGTAGAATATATTAAAAACTTAAATCCATCTGAAGAAGACTTATTAAAATTCAAAATTGGCGCAATTGGCGGTTTAGAAAGTGTATTACATGTAAGTAGTAAAGGTGATTTAGCTCAATCACAATATTTACAAGGTATCACATATGAAATGTTAGCTAAACAAAGAAAAGAAGTTATTACAGCAACAAAAGAAGATTTAATTGGTTTAGCACCATTATTTAAAGAAGTATTATCACAACATAATTTATGTGTTATTGGTAATGATAAGAAAATAGAAGAAAATAAAGAAATGTTTAAAGAAGTTAAAAACTTAAATAAATAAGAAAATGCCTGGCCAATATATTTTGACCAGGCATTTTAACTACACTCTATCTTTTTGGTATAACTAATGCCAACACTAAGAAAATGGCAAACATTACCACAAACCTAATAAGTTTCTTTACTGCTCCACCTTTTCTAGTCCACATTTTTTGGAATTCAAATTTTGATTCGGTCATATTAACTATGGCAGCAAAGAAACCGCCAACAGTAGCTAGAAGTAATAATACAACTCTAAAGAATCCACCAGCTTTAAATAATGAAATTAAAGGAAGGATAATAAATAGTAAAGAACCAAACTTATATAATAATTTGATTAATGTTGTAAAGAATTTAGCTCCACCTTTTTGTTTGTATAATGTAGTGTATTCACCATTGTGAAGGTTCATTTCAAACACATTTTTCTTACCGCCACCAGCTTCAAATTCATATCTGAAGATTGGAACTAACATAGTATTGATAGTGTATACAGTGTATGTGCTATCCCCTTTGCCTGCGTTTGCGGCCTTACGACCAGCTTCAATACCATTCTTTTTGTTTTCATTTGCATCATAGAATAATCCCTTCTTATATACAGGAATAGTTATAGTTCCATAACTACTAACTTTAGAAGTTTCATTTAAATCTACATTTTTAACTTTTAAATCTAAATGATCTGATTTTACATAAACACCTGAAGTACCTTTGTATCCGCCTCTAGTGTTTCTTGTTTTAGTAGTAGTTGTAACTTTGTAGTCAGAGTAATGACTAGTGCTTGTACTAGTAGAAGTCCATGATTTAGTTGTATCTGTTTGATATAGGTATACTGGATAGTATACAACTTCATAGTTTCTACCTACAGAACAGTTAGCTGCATCATTTTTAAAACTTCCTGAAAGGTCAGCTCTTTTTTGAACGTCTTCTTTAAAAACTTTAACAACATCATTAATTTCATATTTCATG
The DNA here is from genome assembly GCA_045121295.1 of Candidatus Pelethenecus sp. GTDB lineage: Bacteria > Bacillota_I > Bacilli_A > Acholeplasmatales > Anaeroplasmataceae > Pelethenecus. The sequence continues at coordinate 7,093 of JBGVFV010000043.1, read as the reverse complement.
TTTACTTGATAAACATAATTTGTACTGATGTTCCCTAAACATTGATTTACTTTTTCTGCCATCGCAATCATCTCCACTTCTTTTTTGAAAAAGTTTTTCTATAATTAGATTATATATCAAAAAAGATAATTTAAAAGAATTTTATTTCATTTTTAACAAATTTATACAAATTTTTAACAACTTTTAAATAAAATTAAAATATTTAATTTTATTTAAGCCCTTATTTTGTGTAAAAAATTCGAAAATTACAAGGTGTAAATAAAAAATCGTGAAGTTAATCACGATTTATCTTTCTATAATTATAGGCTTTTCAACAACTAATCCTTTTTTAGCATTCTTAACAGCTTTAACTAGAAATACATTAGATGTCTTCTTTTTAGTGTCATAAACAAATTTAAGAACTTTAGGTATTATGTTGTTCTTATTTAATTCAGCTAATACTTCATCAAGTCTAGGAGTCATAAATAAGAAGTATAATGTACCATTATCTTTTAAATTTCTTTTAATTGAGGCGATTAATTTATCTAATGTTAAATCACCTTCATGTTTAGCAATTGCTAAAAATTTATTGTCTCCTTTGTTGTGAGGATCTGTTTTAAAGTAAGGTGGATTACAAATGATAACATCTACAGGAGTAGAAGTATAAGTTATGATATCACCATTAATAATTTCATAATTAGGGATATTATTTAATTCCATATTTTTTTTAGCAAGATCACAGCCTCGTTGATTAATTTCTAATCCTATAAGTTTTTTAGGATTAAATCTAGATGCATATAATAATAAAGCTCCTTGATTAGTTCCCATATCTAATACTATATCATTACGATAAACTTCTAGAAATTCACCTAATACTTCAGTATCAGTATTAATGCGAATCATTTCATCATCTTGATATAATTGAATATTTGTTTTTGGTAAATAATCTAATGTTATCATATTAAACTCCTATTAATAAGGCTCTGAGATTTCTCAGAGCCATTTTATTATTCAGTAAATTCTTTTGGTACATCACTTATAAATTCATACATATTAACTGCATCAGCTTTTTTAGTAGAAACTTCTAATGAAGCTACCTTTACTGTTACACTTTTGTTACCAAATTCAATCGTGATTTCATCACCGATTTTAACTTCTTTTGAAGGTTTAGCAAATTTACCATTTACTAAGATTCTTTCATTTTCAGCTACTTCTTTAGCTAATGTACGTCTTTTAATAAGTCTAGAAACCTTTAAGTACTTATCTAATCTCATTATTCTTGTTCGTTGTTAGATTCAACAACTTCCTCAGGATTAGTAGTAGAAGCAGTAGTTTGTTCAACAACTTGTTGTTTTTCAGCTTCTTGTTTAGCTTTTTCTAAATCATCATAACGTTTAAGATGACCAGTTTCAGCAATTTCATCGATATCAGATTTATTTAATGTTTCTAATTTTAATAAGTAATTAGTAATATTATCTAATAAATCTCTATTTTCAGAAATAACTTTTTTAGCTGTTTCATAACATTCTTCAATGATTTTTCTAACTTCTTTATCAATTTCTAACGCAACTTGATCAGAGAAGTTCTTTTCTTTAAGATAATCTCTACCTAAGAATACACTACCATTGTTATGTTCATATTGAACAGGACCTAATGAAGACATACCATATTCAGTAACCATAGAACGAGCAGTACGTGTTGCATCTTGGAAGTCTCCGTATGCACCAGTAGTAACATCACCAAATACTAATTCTTCAGCAACTCTACCACCTAATTTACCAGTGATGTTTTCTAATAATTCAGATTTAGTTCTAGTATATGTTTCTTCTTTAGGCATCATTAAGTTATATCCACCAGCTTGACCACGTGGTATGATAGTAACCTTTTGAACAACAGAAGCATTTTTTAATTTTAAACCGATTACAGCATGACCAGCTTCATGGTATGCAACTAAACGTTTTTCTCTTTCAGTGTATTTCTTTGATTTTTTAGCTGGACCCATAATTACACGGTCGATAGCTTCATCAATGTCAGGAGTAGTAATAACCTTACGGTTCGCTCTTGCTGCTAATAATGCAGCTTCATTAAGTAAGTTTTCGATATCAGCACCAGAAAAACCAGGAGTTCTTTGTGCAATTTCATCTAATTTAACATTTGCATCAATATGTTTATTTCTTGCATGAACTTTAAGTATTGCTTCACGACCTGTTACATCAGGTAAACCGATAGTGATTTGTCTATCAAAACGACCTGGACGTAATAAAGCTGGGTCTAAAACATCTGGACGGTTAGTTGCAGCCATAACTATAATACCTAAATTAGGAGTAAAACCATCCATTTCAACTAATAATTGGTTAAGTGTTTGTTCACGTTCATCGTGTCCGCCACCCATACCAGCACCACGTTGACGACCTACAGCATCAATTTCATCAATAAAGATGATACAAGGTGCGTTTTCTTTAGCAGTCTTGAACATATCACGTACACGAGAAGCACCAACACCTACAAACATTTCAACGAAATCAGAACCAGATATAGAGAAGAATGGAACATTAGCTTCACCAGCAACAGCTTTAGCTAATAATGTTTTACCTGTACCTGGATTACCACATAATAATACACCTTTTGGAATACGAGCACCAATTTCAGCGTATTTACGAGGATTTTTAAGGAAATCGATAATTTCTACTAATTCCTCTTTTTCTTCATCACATCCTGCAACATCTGCAAATGTTACACTCTTACCTCTAGAAAGTCTAGCAGTTGATTTACCAAAATCAAATGCTTTACCATTTCCTTGGCTACGGAATATAAAGATGAAGAAGCCAATCATTATAATATAAGGAATTATATTAACTAAGAATGATAAGAATAAGTTTTCTTGTAATTCATATAGTTTAACTGAATGTGTATTAGCTATAACATTAAATTGATCAACAGTGATAATTGCAGTAAATTCAGTACCATCAACCATTTCCCCAGTTAAAGTAAACATGTCATAATTTTGACCACCAATAGGTTGAGCAGTTAATGTTTCAGAATTAATAGGGTTAATTGGATCAACTAACGCAACCTCTAATTCTTTATAAGTTAACTCAACAGCTTTAGGTTGAGTTAATTGTCTGATTAAAATTATCGCCCCTACAACCATTAAAATAATGAAAAAAGAGAATAATAAGTCAAACTTTTTTCTTCTTGGTTGATGAGGTTTATTTTGATTATTATCTTGCATACAAGCCTCCTATTTAGAATAAATTTCTTCTTTTAGCACACCAATAAAAGGTAAATTACGGTATTTTTCGTTATAGTCTAAACCATAACCAACAACAAATTCATTTGGAACTAAACCGCCAACATAATCAGCTTCTATATCAACAACACGACCTTCTGGTTTGTCTAATAATACGCATAATTTAATGCTGTTAGCTCCACGTTTTAAGATTAATTTTTTAACTTCTTGTAAAGTTCTACCACTATCTAAAATATCATCAATAATGATAACATCTTTACCTTTAACATCTGTTCTAAAATCTTTGTGTAAAATAACTACACCAGTAGAAGAAGTACCAATATAACTAGATACATCTAAATAATCAATTGAACAGTGAATAGTTACTTCCTTAAGTAAATCAACCATAAAAGGATTACAACCTTTTAATAAACCTATAAATACAGGTTCTTTACCTTTGAAATCTTCAGAAATTTGTTTACCTAATCTTTTACAAATATCATCGATTTGTTCTTTTGATACACTAATTTTTTTAATATCATTAATCATTTTTTACTTCCTCGCAAACTAAATAAATATCTCCAATATTTTTTTGATTTATAACATCTACATTTTTAGCATAGTTATAAATCCATAATAAATCTCCACAATTATCAAATATTAGCGGGATTATATTTCTTTTTTCTTTCTCAACTTTTTGGTCTATTAGAATTCTAGAAACCTTTTTATTTCCGTAACTCATTCTAATAAAGTCACCTTCTTGTTTGTTTCTAACCGTAAAAGGTAACTGTAAGTCATTATAACACATTTTAATGTACTTTTCATTATTTAAAGGTTCATTTTTAGTAAAATATAAAACATATTTTCCCATAATCTCAACCCTTGAATTTAAATCTAATGTATAACAATAATCTATTGTTTCAACTATTGGTTTTATAGACGCTTTATTATATTCAACAACAAATCTATATCCATCTTTAATGTTAATAGAAGAATTAGAATTAGTTAATATAAGTTCTAAACATTTATTAATAATAATGTTTGTTCTTTCTATATTATTTTTTTCAAACATTAAACAAATGATATCTTTTTTAATAGAAATATCTAGTTTATTAAAGCTTTGGATATCAATTATATTGTTATGTTCATTAAGATAATTTATACTTTGATTTCTAATTAAATTAAAAGCTTCTTTTAAGATGATAGAGTAATCATTTATTTGATTTAAAAGATTAGGGTTTTCATCTTTAAGTAATGGAATAATATGATGACGAATTCTATTTCTTAAATAATCATCTTCACTATTTGAAGAATCTTCAAAATATGTTAAATTATTGTTTTTAACATATTCAAGAATTTGATTCTTATTAACACATAATAATGGTCTAATGTATTTATAATCATCAATAATTACTTGGTTAGATATACCAGCATATCCATAAAGATTAGAACCACTAATTAATCGCATGATTACTGTTTCAGCTTGATCATCTAAATGATGAGCTGTAGTAATTGTTTTAGTTTTATATTTATCTGCAACATCTCTAAAAAACTGATATCTCATGTTGTGAGCTCTATTATGGAAATTATCTTTTCCATCATCATAATAATGATAAATCTCAAATGGAATATTTAATGAATCTGCTAACTTTTTCATTTCAACTTCTTCATAATCAGATTCACTACGTTTATGGTGATTAACATGAGCCAAAACAACTTTATAGCCTAAACTATAAAGTATATGCAATAGACAAATAGAATCTGCCCCACCAGAAGTAGAACAAATAACATAATCATCATTTTGTATTAAATTGTTGTTAATAATGAAATCTTTAACAATATTAATCATAATTTAATCACCAAAAAATATTATAACAAAAAATATGGTGTAATTAAATAGATTTAATTACAATTAAAGATAAATCATCTTTTAGTTTAGATTTTTCTTTAGTTTTAATATATTCTATTATTTTATTACATAGTATATCAGGACTTAATGATGCATCAATTAATGATTCAAATTCTTTTTGATTAACAAAATCAGTTATTCCATCTGATAATAAAAAGATAATATCACCACTGTTGATATCAAAAGTAAAACTAGAGTTCATTTCATCTAATTTAAGTGGTAAAGCTTTATTTTGATAACTGATTAATGAATTGTTATGCATAACATATGTGGTAGTAGAACCCATTTTATAAAGGGATGCAGATTTGTTAGCTGTATCAAGTGTAAGTAAATCTAATGTTGCGTAATTATCGTAATTTGCGCGTAATTCATACATATCCTCTAATAGTTTTAATATGGTTTTCATTCTAAAATGATAAGTTGATAATGTTTTAATAAGTTTAAGTGTATCAACACTTTCCATATATGCGTTATATCCACTACCCATACCATCACTTAAAGCAAATATATAACTAGAATTATAATCTTTTTTAATATAATAATTATCTCCACTAATTAAATTTCCTTCTTTAGCTAATACAGCGTGAGCGTATGAAATTTTTAATTTTGGTTTTTTGAATATGTAATATGTTAGATCCTTTACTTTAAGTTCTAACTCTTCACCAAAAGATGAATATGCAGTTTTAATAATAAAGCTTTCTATAGGAGGTTGTTTAGAAGAAAGCTTAAAAGAAAAGAAAGTAGACGGATTATTAAAATTAATATTTAAATCATATATGTAATAGCCAATATTTCCTAATATATTAATGAATTTTTCATATTCCTTCTTGTTTAAAAGGCTTTGATTATATAGAGTACTAAGTTCAAAAGCTAATAATTTTATGGCACTATATTCAAATGATTTATTCATTTGGTGATAGTTAAGATTTAATTTAAAATCATTATAATAAGGACAGTCATATACATTTTGTTTAAGTCCCATCATAGCCCCAGATAAGAAAGAATAACGTTTATCTAATTTGTGTTTACATAATGTTTGTTTGTTACAATAAGCACAGTATGAGCTACTGTATTCTTCTAGTTTAGTTTCCTTTATTTCTTTTATCATGTCATTTTTGTTATATTCATAATTTAAATTATTTATGTATTTTGAAAAATCATTAAATAATTGATTGATGTAATCATTCTCTATTGTTACTCTTTTTTGATTGATATTTATTATATTAATAACAGCTCCAAATACTAATATTATTAATGATAACGGTTTAGAATAATCAAGGATAAATATTACACTTAAAGGGAAAAATGATACACTAATAGATTCATATAATATATTGATCATATTGGTTTTAAACAAGAATGTTCCTAATATAATAGAAAATAAGATATTGTATTTAATATCCTTAATTAAATATATTTGCATAAATAAAAAGTAATATAAATAAGCATTAACATTATTAAAGTAGAATATTATTAAATAGGTAAGTAGAAGTGTACATGTTATTAATGTTGAATATTTAGTCATTATATAGTTTTTATTATTACAATTATAAAATGTATGAAATACATTAACTATTCCATAAATAACAATTAATAATAAAGATAAATATAATGTGTTTATGTTATATAGATTTAACGATGATAAAACAGCAGTTATTAATAATATATTTATTATATATATAGATAAAGCGTAATACCTATTACGTTTTATAAATTTATATCCCAATAATGTTATTAAATAGATTCCTATAATTATAAGCTTGTAGACACTTGGTACCCAAACTATCATTATTAAAGGTAAAACAATAAACCTTATATCATCTAATACTAAAATAGATATCAACAAGCAGATTAGTAATATAGAAACATTATTATCTAAAAATAATAATGAAGAAATAAAAAAACAATAATTTAAAATTAATGAAATGTATTTTTTCATAGTAGCCTCCCACAATAAATCATTTTATTATAGGATA
>JBGVFV010000042.1:0-28456 GCA_045121295.1 Candidatus Pelethenecus sp. | reverse complement strand
AGAGCATCTGCCTTACAAGCAGAGGGTCGGCGGTTCGAGCCCGTCATTCTCCACCATTATATGCCGAAATAGCTCAATTGGCAGAGCAACTGACTTGTAATCAGTAGGTTGTGGGTTCGATTCCTATTTTCGGCACCATTCATGTCCCGTTAGCTCAGCCGGTAGAGCACTTGACTTTTAATCAAGGGGTCAGAGATTCGAGTTCTCTACGGGACACCATCTTATTAAATAAAAAATGAAATATTTAGACATGCCTCGGTGGTGGAATAGGTAGACACGTGGGACTTAAAATCCCATGCCCCTTAAAGGCGTGCCGGTTCGACCCCGGCTCGAGGTACCATTTCATTTTTTATTTTATGGGGCTATAGCTCAGCTGGGAGAGCGCCTGTTTTGCACGCAGGAGGTCAGCGGTTCGATCCCGCTTAGCTCCACCAGTTTTAGATTATAAAGTGTTTTCCAATAGGACATGGCTCTGTAGCTCAGTTGGCTAGAGCGAGCGGTTCATACCCGCTAGGTCGTGGGTTCGAATCCCTCCGGAGCCACCATTAATTTGGACCCGTAGCTCAGTTGGTTAGAGCCACCGGCTCATAACCGGTTGGTCACAGGTTCGAGTCCTGTCGGGTCCACCAGTAATTTAATATTATTTAAACGGAGAAATACCCAAGTGGTTGAAGGGTCCGGTCTTGAAAACCGGTAGGTGATGAAAGTCGCGCGGGGGTTCGAATCCCTCTTTCTCCGCCATTTTTATATCGCGGGATAGAGCAGTCTGGTAGCTCGTCGGGCTCATAACCCGGAGGTCGTTGGTTCAAATCCTTCTCCCGCAACCAAGTTTTGGTCTGGTAGTTCAGTTGGTTAGAATGCCTGCCTGTCACGCAGGAGGTCGCGGGTTCGAGTCCCGTCCAGACCGCCATTGTTTGCCTCGGTAGCTCAGTCGGTAGAGCAAAGGACTGAAAATCCTTGTGTCGGCGGTTCGATTCCGCCCTGAGGCACCATTTAATAACTTTCAAACCTTTCTTATAAATTACCTAGTTAGCTAGGTTTTTTTTCTTTTTATAAGAGATTTTGACTTTTATTAGGAATTAATTTATTGTATAATAAATTAGGTGATGATTTATGCAAAATATTATTAATTTTTTTCAAAATAATATAGCTGCTAGAATTATTTTAGATGCTTATTTATCTTTATTAATTATCTCATTATTAATTTTTCTAGCATTAAAAATAAAGAAAGTATTTGTATTATTAGTAATTGGAATTATATTAGGTTTCTTTACATATTTATCTAAAGAAATTGGTCTAATTATATCTGGTTATTTATATCCTATGATATTTGGTACATATTTTGTTATTGTTGTAGTTATTACAACTCCAGAAATTCGTTCCTTAATGGATAGTAATAAAAATATGGATTCTAGAGCTGATTTTATGGCGTCTTCTAATGAAACAACAAAAGAAGCTATTGCAGATGCAGTATTTAACTTATCTTCTACAAAAGTAGGTGCGTTAATTACTATTGAACAACATAATACTCTTGATCAATATGCAGAACGTGCAATTCAATTAAATTCAGATGTATCTAAAGAATTATTAGAACAAATCTTTATTAAAGATTCTCCACTTCATGATGGTGGTGTTATTATTCGTGGTAATAAAGTAATTTGTGCTGGTGCTTACTATACATTAACTCAAGATGAATCATTAGATAAAACAGTTGGTTCTCGTCATAGAGCTGGTGTTGGTATTTCTGAAATAACAGATTCATTAACAATTATTGTTTCAGAAGAAACAGGTAATGTACATGTTGCAACTGCTGGATGTATGTTAAGAATGGATAGTAAAGCTAATTTATTAGAATATATTAATTTATTCTTAGGTAAATAATAAGGAGGAGTGTAACAATGAAATTTTTAATTGCTTTTATTGAAATTATCACTTCACCTTTTACATATTTATTAAAAAAGGCTAGTGGTAAAAACCCATTATTCCCTTTAGGAAGAGTACTAATTATTGCTTTTATATCAGCAGTTTTAGTTGTAGGTTTAATTCTATTATTTTATAGAGATTATATTTTTAATTAATAAAAGGAGGACAATAGTATGTTTCAACATCCTATAATTCCTTTAGTATTTAGTTCATTATTAATAATTTTAGTAATCAAACAATGCTTTTCAAAAAGAAAATTTTTGAAAGGCAGATTATTTTATTCAGTGATTTTAACCTTTATAAGTGCTCTTATTTTAGTGTTTTATCCAGAAATAAAAGAAAATGATAAATTAATGAACGTTATTCAAATAGGAATGATTGCAATAGATGCTTTAGTTGGATTAATATTAATATTTATTAGTGAAAATTCAGCATCTAAAGAACAATTTAATAATGACTTATTCGAAACTATTGATGATTCAAAGTTATATGTTGTAGTAGATAAAAGAAATAGAATTAAAGAAATTTCTACATTATTTGTTAATGATTTAGGTCTTACTAAAGAAGAAGTATCTAAAAAGAACCTATTTAATATGATTGAAAAGAAATATCGTATTTTCAGTTTTAATGGGACTGATGCCAACAAGAATGATCTAAATATCTATTTCAGTAATTTAGAAACTGAAGCTGGTTCATTAACTATTGAATTACATGACGATAAGGGAGATGTTTTTGAATATTACTTTACTCAAAAGCCTATTTATGTATTTGGAAAAATTAAAGGAAGATTATTTATAGGTGATAAAAAGGGTAATGAAGAATTAGTTGGTATGGAGAAAAATTTAGCTGAATCTAATGATGAACTTAACATTATTAAATCTAGATTTATTACTGTATTAGAAAGAACTAAAGAAGGTATTTTCTTTGCTGATACTATTAATAAAACTATTTGGGTAAATAATAATGTTGTTAATGATTTAAAGCTTAGAAGTAGTTCGTTAACTTTAGAAGAATTCTATGCTAACATTCATCCAGATGATCTAGCAATGTATAAAGCTAAATTATCACAAATTAATAATATTAACCCTAATTATTCTATTACTTATCGCTATAACACAGGTGTTTCATATGCTTATGTAAAAGAAGAAGGTAGTAGAATATCTAATGGATTAAAGATTGAATTATGTGGTTTTATTCGTTTATTAGATAGCTATAAATACGAAAAGACTCAATCTGAATTAGATAATATTGCTGGTCAAGCAGAAATGCTTGCTCAAATTAATCAATTATATGAAAAACAACACACATTCCAAGTAATACAATTTAAAATGAGTTCTATTCAAGATCTAAACGATAAATACGGAAGAGATATTGGTAATGTAGCTATTAGTGAATATGTTAAATTAATTAAGAATCGTTTTATTGATGCAAATATGATTTACCGTGTTTCAGGATTAGAATTTGTAGGTATTATTACAGATTATCGTAAGATGGAAATTCTTAAAAAAGATTTAACTAATAATGAAAAGATTTTAAATGTAAATGCTGATTATGGTTCTATAAATATTAAACTTTCAGCTAATATGGGTATTATTTATTCAACTGATGCAGTAAACGCAAAAGATGCATTTAAGAAATGTAGTGAAGCATTAAAAATATCTACTAATCCAAGATATAACAATAATTACGCTTATTATAAGGATATAAGATAAAATGATTTCAGTTATTTTAATGATGGCAGGTTCATCATCAAGGATGAATTTAAACGAAAATAAATTATTCTTACCATTAGGTGATAAATTAGTATTTGAACATTCATTAGATTTATTCTTAAAAAACGGATTAGATGTTATTTGTGTTACAAAGCCTGATTATATTAAGTATTTAACTAAATATGATGGTAAAGTAAAAATAGTATTAGGCGGAGAAACTAGACAACAAAGTGTTTATAATGGACTTGTTGCCTGTACTAATGATTATGTAATGATTCATGATGCTGCTAGACCATTTGTTACTCAAAGCATAATAAATGAATGTAAGGCTGCAATAGAAGAAGAAAAGTGCTTTTTAGTTGCTAAACCTTCAAAAGATTCAGTTTACGTAAAAACTCCATTTGAATCTATTAAACGTGATAATATAGTAATGGCTCAAACCCCTCAAGGTGGACCTAAATCTGTATTATTAAATGCCCATGTTAATGCAAACAATGATGGATTTATATCAACAGATGATATTTCTTTATTACTTAAATATACAAATGAAGAAATAAAAATTATTGATGGTGATGATTCAAACTTTAAAATCACTACTCAATTAGATTATATTCTAGCAAAGGAATTGGTGAAACTATGATTAGAATAGGTCATGCTTGGGATACACATAAATTAGTTGAAGGAAGAAAACTTATTTTAGGTGGAGTGGAATTTGAATCAAATATTGGTTTATTAGGACATAGTGATGCAGACGTTGTATTACATGCCATTGCAGAAGCTTTATTAGGAAGTTTAGCTTTAGGTGATTTAGGTACATTTTATCCAGATAATAAAGATGAAACTTTAAATATGGATAGTAAAATTATATTAAAAGAATGCTATCAAAAAGTATTAGATGCTGGATATAAGTTAAATAATATTGATTTAACAATTTATTCTGAATTTATCAAAATCGCACCTAAAAGACAAATTATTAGACAATCAATTTCAAAAATTCTTGGTATAAACATTGAACAAGTAAGTGTAAAAGCCACTACTTGGGAAAAAATGGGATTTGTTGGTAGAGGAGAAGCTATAGCCTCTGAATGTGTTTGTTTAATTGAAAAACAATAATAAAATGGCCTACATTTTGTAGGCCTTTAATCATAAGGAGAAATTATGAATATTATAGAGAATGCAATTAATTATGTTAAAGAATTATTTAAAAATGAATATAGTGGACATGATTATTTTCATACATTAAGAGTACATAAATTAGCCAAAACGATTGCTATAAAAGAAGGAGCTAATGGTTATATTGTGGAGTTAGCTGCATTACTACATGATGTAGATGATATAAAACTATCTCCATTAACAGCCAAGAATAAAGATAATGCTAGAAAATTTTTATCCAATAATAATGTTTCAGAAAGTGATACAAATTTAATTTGTAAGATTATTGATGAAGTATCTTTTAAAGGAAGAGATAGTGTTGTTCCAAATACATTAGAAAGTAAATGCGTTCAAGATGCTGATAGATTAGACGCAATAGGTGCCATTGGTATAGCTAGAGCTTTTGCATATGGTGGTAATCATAATAGAGTTATGTATGATCCAGATATGTTGCCTAATTTAGATATGAATGAAGAAGAATATAGAAAACATGTTTCTACTACAGTAAATCATTTTTATGAAAAACTATTTAAATTAAAAGATTTAATGAACACAGATACAGCAAAAAATATTGCAGAAAAAAGACATAATTATATGGTTGAATTTATTGAAACATTTAAAGCCGAATTTAATGGAATAAATTAAATTTTAAAAAACACTTTCTTTTTATAAAATTCTTTAATATAATAAAATTAAAGAAAGCGGAGGTACATTAAATGGAAAAATGGTTTGAAAAACAAAGTAGAATAGTTCAAGTATTGTTATTATTAATTCCAGTGGTTAACTGGATTGTAGAAATTGGTGTAAGATGGAGCCATTATTTCAGAGTTAAAAAACATAAATTAGCAAAATTAATTTTAGCTATTTTAACTATTCCTTGTGGTGTCCTTTTTGGATGGTTAGACGTAATTTGTTCATTACTATTCAAACACTTATTATTCTGTAATTAATAATATTAATGGGCACACTTTTGTGCCCATTATTTTTTAGGAGAAAAATTATGATTAAAGTGCTATTTGTTTGTCATGGGAATATATGCCGTAGTCCTATGGCTGAATTCTTGTTTAAAAAATTAGTAAAAGAAAATGGATATGAACAACAATTTGAAATTGCCTCAGCGGCAACTTCAACAGAAGAAATAGGTAATCCAGTTCATTATGGTACTAGAAAGATTTTAGATAAGTTTGGTATAGATTATTCTAAAAAAAGAGCATATCAATTAACAAAAAGCGATGTTGAATATTATGATTATATTATTGGAATGGATCATAATAATATGAGAAATTTAGAAAGAATGTTTGGAAAAAATAATAAGTTCACAATGTTATTAGATTATCCAAAATTATATAGAGATGTATTAGATCCTTGGTATACAGGAAACTTTAATAGTACATATAATGATATACAAATAGGTATAGAAGCATTTTTAAGCTACTTAATGGATAATAATAAATTATAATCACGAGAGTGATTATTTTTTCTTTTTCTTACAAATTATTTTGTCTAAAACCATTATAGAATGTCTTATTTAATTTTAACTTATTCATATGACGTTCATATTTAAAAAATGAGTATATTTACAGTGATTTATTCATATTGTTAACTGGTGAATAAAATGGAAATAAATAGTGGATTAATAAGAAAAGATAATATGGAAATGAATTATGTAGAAATTTGTTTACATAACACGACTCTTTTAATAATTGAAGGATATAAGTCATTTTTTATGTGTGGTGCCTTAGATACAAGTGTTTATAAGAATAGAGAAGTAATATGTGGTAGAGCTATGGGAGTAAAAAATATTGAACAGCTTTACAATGCAAACATCGTTGATTTAAGTGAATATGCTAAACAAATAGGATTACAAGTAGGAATGACTGTTAGTGAAGCGTTTAAAGAATTATCTAATAAAAAGTAAATTTACTATAGCTTTAGCTATTTTAGTTGGACTTATTGGTAAATTTTCAATGGGTTATTTTTCAACTGCGGTTGATGCTTATACTGAAGCATTAATAAAAAGTTATTCAAAAGAAATAATTGATAAAGGTGTTAGTAGTGGAATTATAGATTTGTTAGATGGAAAAAGTCTTCTTAATGAAGTATATGATCAATCTGGTAAGGTTAGTTATGCATATTTAGATGTTCAAATAATTAATTATTTAAGAAGCAATATAGCTGAATATATTGTTTCTTGTATAAATCAAATTAATGAAGGAGAAGACTTTAAAAGTATTGAACTTCCTTTAGGATATTTTTTTGGACGAAACTATTTTTTATCTAATGGTGTTAAAGTTCCTATTAAATTAGAAGTAATTGGATATCAAGATGTCTTTGTTGAAAAAAACTTAGAAACTATAGGTTTAAACACAACAATATTAGAAATTAATCTAGTTGTTGAATTAAATATAAGAAGCGTTATTCCTTTTCAAACTGATGTTATAAACAGTAAAACAAGTATACCATTAGCGTTAGAAATTCTTAATAATGATATTCCATATTATTTAGGAGATATTTTAAATAATTGAATAATTTATTTTGTATTAATGGTGTTTCGTGATATAATAACTAAGGTGATGTTTTTATGTTATTAGATTGCAAAAAAGGTAGATACATCGTTGATACTAATTTTAGAGATGCGTTTAGATTAGATGTATTTGAAGAAAAATATATAGAAGAATGCTTTGATAAATATATTTATATCGTTGGTGATATTAGTGCTGGTATTTTAAGGTTAAAGGGATTTGATACTAATCCTAAAAGTAAGAATTACTTTGGTTTAATTAATGATTACTTAGAAACTGCTTGTGCAATTGGATGTCCATATTATATTTTAAAAAGAATTCAATCAGATAATGAATATCAAAAAGAATTAGCTAAACCAACACAACCAAAAACTGAAGGTTTTTTAATAAATACATTAGTTAAAGAATCTTTTGATAAAGAAAGTATTACGCTTGATTCAACGGCTAGAACTAATCCTAATATTGTAATAGATGCTAATAAAATGAATTCCATTCCTAAAGGTGAATTAAGTAAAGAATTAAGGGACATAATAAATAGTGAGACTGTAACTACTCAAGTTAAAGAGACTAAAGTAGAAGAAGTTACAGAAAGTTATGTTTCAAGTAGTCCAGATTTTGTTCCTAGTCAACAAAATCATAACTATAGAAATAATAGAAAAAATAATAAGAATAAGAAGAAGTAGATAATATGAATAATTTAGTAGAAGAAAAAATAATTAAAATTTTAAATAAAATTCGTCCATATTTAAATTCTGAAGGTGGAGATCTTCAATATATTGGTTTTGAAGATGGTATCGTATACGTAAGAATGTTAGGCGCATGTGTAGATTGTGTAGGGTTAGATTCAACACTTAAAGATGGTATTGAAGCCTTACTTGTTGAAAATATTCCAGAAGTAATTGAAGTTAGAAATTGTGGAATTGAGGAAGAAATAGATGTTATTGGAGATTACGAATAATCAATTAATAAACAATAGAGTTATTCAAACAATTATTATTTGTATATTTTCAATGCTGTTTTGCCAAGTATTAAAATTCATTATAATTTCTATTAGAAATAAAGATGTTAATTGGAATATCTTATATAGTACAGGAGGTTTCCCTAGTTCACATTCAGGTTTATGCATGAGTTTAGTCACATCATTATTCTTGTTTCAAATGCATGATTTAGGAACATTAGATTGGAGCTTTGCGGTGGCATTAGTATTTTCAATTATTGTTATACATGATGCATCTGGTGTTAGATTAGAAGCTTCTAAACATGCTAAAATCCTTAATAATTTAACTAGTGAAATGACTGTTGAAGAAAAACGAACAATTGGATTTGGTAAAAAAGGCTTTTTAAAAGAAATGTTAGGTCATAAATCTTTTGAAGTTGCTGGTGGAATATTTTTTGGTATACTAATTGGTGTACTAGGATTTCTAATATTTAAGAATATTATTTAATGGGTGGATAAAATCTACCCATTTACCATTTATAGTTTTAAAATAACCGAATATAAATAATTAATAGATATTTAAGATAATTAAGCTATAATTATCTTATAACAAATGAGGAGGGATTATTTTGAAATATGAACTTATTATAGATAAAGAAAAAGAAGAATCTATTATAATAAGAGCTCATGAAAAAACTGAACTTATTAATCAAATAGAAGAATTATTAAAAATGAGCGAATGTAAAGTAATAGGTTATTATGAAGATGAAATAATACCTGTTAACTTTAATGAAGTTTTTGCTATTTATACAAGAGATAGTAAAGTTTATATTAATGTTAATAACAAGGATTATTTAATTAAAGAAAGACTTTATCAGATAGAAGAAATGTTAGATACTTCATTTGTTAAAATTAATCAAGGATGTATAGTGAACATTAAAAAAATATTAAAATTTGAAAATTCTATTACTGGTTCTATAAAAGTTATTTTAAAGAATGGTTTTAGTGATTACATATCTAGAAGAGAATTAAAGAATGTTAAAAGGAGAATAGGTCTATGAAGCATGTTAAAGATTTCTTTTTAAGAGGATTAATTTTCGGTAGTTTGGGACCTGTTATTTATGGAATAGTATGTATGTGTATTTCTTTTAAAGAAACAGTTCCATTTAATGGTATACAAATATTTATAGGTATTTTATCTACATACATATTAGCGTTTGTAAATGCGGGAACAAGTGTATTTAAGGAAGTAGAAAACTGGTCACATTTAAAAGCTGCTGGATTACAATTATTAGTGTTATATGTTATTTATACAATTTGTTATTTAATAAATAGTTGGATTCCGTTTAATTGGGTAGTATTAGCTATTTATACAGGCGCATTTATTTTGGCTTACATTGTTATTTGGTTTATTGTTTATTTAATTGTAAGAAAAACAACCAAAGATATGAATGTTAAAATTAATCAATAAAATTTAATTAAAAGTTAATTTTTAGTAAGAAGTTAGTAAATATATCTAACTTCTTTTATTTTATGTAGAAAAATGATATAATAGTAAATTGTGAGGTGTTATTATGAATAAAATTTTAAATTTAAATGTTAATCAAGCTAAATCATTTATAAATGATGAAATTTATGAAACAGTAAAAAAAGAAATGGTAGAGGCTCATAAATTATTAAGAGCTCAAACTGGTCCAGGTAATGACTTTTTAGGATGGTTAAATTTACCTGTAGATATTGATTTAGAAGAAGTAGATAGAATTAAGAAAGCTGCAGAAAGAATTAAAGCTCAATCACAAGTATTATTAGCTATTGGTATTGGTGGTTCTTATTTAGGTGCTAGAGCAGCATTAGAAATGTTAAAGAAATATTTTGGTAATGATGGTGTAGAAGTTATTTTCGTTGGTAACCATATTTCTTCAACTTACATTAATCAATTATTAAAATATTTAGAGGGTAAAGATTTCTCAATTAACGTTATTTCTAAATCAGGAACAACAACTGAACCAGCAATTGCTTTCCGTATTTTTAAGGATTATATTGAAAAACGTTATGGTAAAGAAGAAGCTAAAAAACGTATCTATGCAACAACAGATAAAGCAAGAGGTGCATTAAAATCTTTATCTAACGCTGAAGGTTATGAAACATTTATCGTACCAGATAATATTGGTGGTAGATTCTCTGTTTTAACTCCAGTTGGTTTATTACCAATTGCGGCTGGTGGTGTTAATATTGATGAAATGTTAGCTGGTGCTAAAGCTGCATACGAAATGTATAAAGAAGAAGATGTTGAAAATAATGATGCATTATTATATGCAACATATAGAAATGCTTTATACCGTAGTGGTAAGAAAATTGAAATGTTAATCAACTATGAACCAAGATTACAATTCTTTGCTGAATGGTGGAAACAATTATATGGTGAATCAGAAGGTAAAGATGGTAAGGGTATTTGGGTTACTTCAGCATCATTCTCTACAGATTTACACTCTTTAGGTCAAATGATCCAAGATGGTGAAAGAACTGTATTTGAAACAGTATTAAATGTAATTGAACCTGAAGAAAATATCACAATTGAAGCTGATAAAGATAACTTAGATGGTTTAAATTTCTTAGCTGGTAAATCAGTTGATTATGTTAACAAAATGGCTATGAGCGGTACTATGATTGCACACGTTGATGGTGGTGTACCTAACTTACGTTTAGACATTCCAAGTGTATCAGCATTTAACTTTGGTTATTTAGTATACTTCTTTGAATTAGCTTGTGGTGTATCTGCGTATACATTAGGTGTAAATCCATTTGATCAACCAGGCGTTGAAGCATATAAGAAAAATATGTTTGCATTGTTAGGTAAGCCTGGATATGAATCATTAAAGGCTGAATTAGAAGCAAAATTGAAATAATAAAAAGGGTCTGTTTTAAATGAACAGGCCCTCATTTTTTAAGAAATATTACTGTAAATAAGTTCATGAATATAAAAATTGCAAGAATAGATAATAATATTTTTTTCATAGTTTTTAAGTTCCCCCTTTTATTTTTAAGATACTCTAACAAAAATACCGCCAGAGTTTTGTATTAATGTAAAAACAGTCATTGATAAAAAAATAATAGAAGAGAAAAGATTAAAACTAATGTTAACATAATGTTATTTTTTAAGATTATTTTTTGGGTATTAGCAACTGGGAATCCTCTTGTTATTTGTTTTTCAGTTCCGAATTTTTTAATTATATCGTCCATAACATTAATGTTATTCTCAGATATATAATTGTTAATATCCGTTTTTATAGTTTTCATAACGAAAAGTTTGGTATAGAATGGATAGATTAAATTTGCTCTTATGGTCTTATAATATTTTTTTAAATTTTTCTTAAATTTATTCACTGCTAATCACTCTCCAATAATATTTTTTTGGCACCTTTATAAATAAGTTGAAATGTTTCTAAAGCTTCAGTTAAATATTGTTTACCTTTTTCGGTAATTTCATAGTAAATTCTAAATCTTTTTTTACCAACTAAAACTTTATTAGAAATAATCATCCCCTTTTTTTCTAATTTATAGAAGGGGCCATACAACGAGCCTTCTTTCATTTCTATTAAATTGTCACTTAAAGAATCTATTTTTTGCTTGATTTGATAAGCATACATTGATTCTTTAGATAAAAGTTTTAATATTAGTATATCAATTAGACCAAACTTAAAGTTTTCTTCAATTTCATTTTTCCAAGTCATTTTATTCACCACATTATCATATTTCTTTTTTATCACTATTTACTTTTTTTACAATACCTTGCTGGAAAAGACAGTGTTGACAAATGGTTTTTTGTTGATAAAATATAATTAAAAGAAAGTAGTGTGAGGTTATTATGAAAAAGTTATTATTAATTTGTATTTCTTTAATTTTATTTTTTTCCTCATGTGATTCAAATCGTAAAATTTCAATAGAAGAATGTAAAGAAAATTTTGTTGCTAAATTAACAGAATTTGAATTAAACGAGTATGAACGTATTAATACAATCGGTAAATATGGAGATAGTTATGTTTTTGCTTGTTATGATGAAGATGCAATTACTTTAATCGAGCCTTTCCAAAACTATTATTTGGGTAGAGTAATTATTAGATTACATTATAAAACAAGTTTAATAGTTCAACATGAAAATGAAATATATGATGCAGATGATGCATACAATTTGGGTTTATTATTAAATGAAGATGCGTTAGATTTAAAAGAAAAAGTAGAGTCATTAGGTATTGATAAAGATTACGATTTAGTTGATCCTAATCCAAAATTAAAAAGATGTTTACACCATTTTAAAAAATGGAAAGTAATAAATGAACCGACATGTATTAAAGAAGGTTTACAAGAAAGTGTATGTAAAAAATGTAAAAAAGCTAAAAGAGAGGTAATGGTCGATAAAGTAGAACATAAAATTGTAAACGGTATTTGTTCTATATGTAGTGCGGCTGAACCTAAAGAAATTAACGAAAATAAAGAATTAATTTCTTTATTACCAAGTGATTGTGAATATAATTTTATTGTTGGTTTAGAGGATAAGCATCCATTTTATGGTTCTTCTAGCTTCTATTTTTATGAAGTTGTTCAAAATGCTGAGCCTAAAGAAATAAGATTTGAAAATATTGGTGGAAATTTATTTTTTAAAACAGACAATGTAGATATTTATGCTGTTAATAATGGTGAGCTTTTAGCTTTTAGCAATAGTCTTGTTAGATTATCCAATTTAGGGTATGATGTATTGTATAAAAAATTATTAGAAAATAGTAGTGTAGATAAAATAATTCAAGAAAATTCTAGTAAATTAGTTCTATTAAAATCATATTTATTTAATGAAAAAGATATAATGGCATTAAATAAAGCGTGTTATGAAAAGAATTTAATTTTTGATGAAATTAAAAACGTTTATTGTCAAACTTATAATCGTGTTTATACAAACTATGAAAATCAACAATATAATCAAACAAATAATTATACACCTAGAATTACTAATTTTTTTGGTAAGTTTGATGAAGCTTATGTATTTTATAATACAGGACATATACTAGATATGATTGAATGTCGTAAACGTGATGAGGTCATTAATGATTTGAATTTTAAGTATCCTCAATCTGGTAATATCATAGTCTTTTATAAAAATAAAATATATTCTTTAAAAGAAGCTTATGATAAAAAAATAATTTCTAATGAATCTTTATTAGAAATAAAAAATTTACATATTTATTAATTTTCTATGATTAAAATTCTTAAAAACATACTTGTTATAATTTATTATTATATGGAGGAGATTTTTCTCCTCTTTTTCTATAAAAAGTATAAAAAATATGGTAAAATAAATTAAATATATTTTAGAGGTGTAGAATATGAGTGAATTTAAAAGAATTGCTAAATTTGAAAAGGTATCACAAGAAGAATTTTTAGCATCTTGTGATTCATTAGATGTTTATAATGATATTAAATTACCTAAACGTGCTACGGTAGGATCTGCAGGGTATGATTTTTATGCCCCATTTGATATTGTTTTAGCTCCAGGAGAAACAATTAAAATTCCTACAGGCATTAGAGTTAAAATGGAAGTTAATTATGTACTTAAATTATATCCAAGAAGTGGATTAGGATTTAAATATAGATTACAATTAAATAATACAGTAGGTATTATCGACAGTGACTATTATTATTCTGATAATGAAGGTCATATATTTGCTAAAATTACTAATGATTCTAATGAAGGTAAAACTGTAACTATTAATAAGGGTGATGGTTTTATGCAAGGAATCTTTATTGAATATGGTATTACAATAGATGATGATACAACTGAAATCCGTAATGGTGGATTTGGTTCAACAACAAAGAAATAGGTGATTTGATGAGAGTAAAAGTTATTACACCAATATTTAAAAGTGATGTATATAATATCTTAGATTTTGGTGCTAAGCCACAAATTAATTTTAATAATAAATTTGCTATTCAAGCTGCGATTGATGAATGTAGTAATAATGGTGGTGGTACAGTTTTAGTACCCAATGGATATTTTTATACTGGACCATTCGTTATAAAAAGTAATGTAAACTTTCATTTAGCTGATAATGCATTTATTAAGTTTAGTAAATCAAAAGAAGACTATCCATTAATTTGGACTAATTATGAAGGTCAAAGAAGAATAAGAACAGTTTCACCAATCACTATTGAAAACGCAAGTAATGTAGCTATTACTGGTAAAGGTGTTATTGATGGTAGTGGTGATTTATGGAGAGGCGTTAAGAAATGGAAATTAACGACTAAAGAATGGGATAGATGTTTAGCTAAAGGAAAATATATTATCAATACAAAAGAAACTGAAATTTGGTATCCAACCCAAACGATTTATGATGGTGTTATGACTGGTGAACCTGATTATAATGATCCACTAGCATTAGAAAAAGCAAGTGCTCATTATGATATGTATAGACCAGTACTATTAAGTATAAAGAATAGTGATAAAGTTTTAATTGAAGATATCATTATTCAAAATTCTCCTGCATGGAATATTCATCCTTGGTTCTGTACTAATTTAAAATTAGAAAACGTAACAGTTAAAAATAAATTCTCTGCTCAAAATGGTGATGGTATAGATATTGAATCATGTAGATATGTAGAAGTATCTAACTGCGTTTTTGAAGTGGGTGATGACGGTATTTGTGTTAAGTCTGGTAAAAATGCAGAAGCAAGACAAATTGAAGGACCATGTGAAGATTTATGGATTCATGATTGTAAAGTATTTGATGCGCATGGTGGTTTTGTTATTGGTAGTGAAATGAGCCGTGGTGTTAAAAATGTATTAGTTGAAAACTGTACTTTTATTGGCACTGATATTGGAGTTAGATTTAAATCTGCCATTGGTAGAGGTGGAGTTGTTGAGAACATTCATATCAATAATATTCATATGGCTAATATTATTGAAGAAGGTTTCATCTTTACTATGGGATATGTTTTAAAATTATTAGAAAACTTTAATGAAACAGAAATCGGAAGTTCTACTAATATGGAAGATATTCCAGAATTTAAAGATATTTATATTAATAATGTTGTTTGTGATGGTTCTAAGGTGGGTATTAAGATTAATGGTTTAAATGAATTGCCAATTCATGATATTCATTTTAATAATGTAGAGATTACAGCAGATAAAGCATTAGAAATGTCTTTATGTAAGGATATTTATTTTGATGATGTTGTCATAAAAACAAATGATAAAGAATATATATTTAAAGAAGAAAGAATGGATGCATAATGAAAAATATAATTGAACAAATTTTAGATGAAAATAATCATGATTTTATTAATGCATATGATGATTTTGGAAATCCTATTCAGTTTGAACAAGTAGCTGTTGTATCAATAGAAGAAGAGTTATTTGTTATCCTAAGAGAAAATAGAGAAGACATTCCACTTGAAGAAGTAGTGGTATTTAGAATCATTATGAATGAAACAAATCAAGAATTATTATTAGAAGAAAATGAAGAAGTAATTGAAGAAGTATTTAACAAATATTATCAATTACAAAAGAAGAAAAAATAGTAAAAAAGTTTTAATAAATTATTGAAAAACATAAACGTTTATGATACAATAATTGAGCTGTTTAATAACAGTAAAGCACATTGCTCCGCTGGCAACATGGGATTAAATGGCCAAGAGCTTTGGTAGATAAGGAGTTGAGAATTATGGCAAAGGGACAAGCTTTAATTAACGAAATTACTGCACAATATTTACAAGACAGACCTAAATTCCGTGCTGGTGATAATGTTAAAGTATTCGTTAAGATTATTGAAGGTACAACTCATCGTATCCAAGTATTCGAAGGTTTAGTAATTAAACGTCAAGGTACTGGTATTGGTGAAACTTTCACAGTAAGAAAAATCTCTTATGGAATTGGTGTTGAACGTACATTCCCTGTTCATTCACCTAATATCGACCATATTGAAGTAACTAGAAAAGGTAAAGTACGTAGAGCTAGATTATTCTACATTCGTAATTTATCAGCTAAGGCTGCTCGTATTAAAGAACGTCGATAATCAAAAGGACCCAAAGTGGTCCTTTTTTTCATCTATTTTTTTTGTTATAATGGTGCTAGAGGGTAGGGGTAGATTTTATGAAGAAGAGGATTGTATTTTTAATATTAGTTATATTTTTTATATGCATTTTAACTGGTTGTCATAATTCAAAAACTAACGAAACAACTGAAACAAGTGAAAGTACTTCTCATGAATTTTTAATAACTTATGATTATGGTAAATTACAAGAAGGTAAATTAACTTTATTATATGACGAATGTTATATGATAAATGATTTATCTAAATATGGTGTGAAGGACTTAAAGGCTGGAGATGTTGTTAAAATAACTCATACAGGCAATCCAAAAATGGCTTTAAGTTATCCAGGGCAAATAGTTTATGATGAGAATCAAATTATAAGTGTAGAAGTTATTAAGGCTAAGATTGTTGAATTAATTGTTATTCCGGTTCCTGGTGGAGGATGTGATTTACAACCAAAGGATGAAAAGAATTACACTTTCCCAGAGTATTTTATTTATAATAATGAATATATTTCTATTAATAATATCTATCAAAATTTGAAAATATACGGAACAATTCCATATAATTCGACAGATAATAAAATTCTTGGTTTATATAGTGAGGATTATGACCTAAGTAAAATTGAAGAAGAATATAACTTTGTTAGTAATGATGAAACTTTAAACAAGTACTTTGAAGAATTGATTGAAGCTATGACTTATCAAAAGGAAGGGAATTATAAATATAATTTTACCGTTTTTGATGAGACAGGAAAATATGCCCCAATATATAAACATTATATTGTTAAAGATGGTGTAGAATATATTAAGTTTGATGATCAGCTTAGTAATGAAGTAGGTATAGTTCATAGTGTCATGGGATACTTATATACATTATTTGATGATAAATACACTGTAGACAATGGTAAAATTAGATATGAAGTAAGCGCTGATGATTCTAAAATGGAAAAAATCAGAAAGTTATATTATATTATTGAATTAAAAATAATAGATTTTTTTAATCAAAATAAACCATTAGTTAATAATGGAATTTATGGTAATTATAAATTATCAATTAAATCTTATGAATCTTCTCATAAGGGGGCAGAATATATTTGTTTTGACAATCTATCTACAAAAACTGAAGAAGATGTAGTAATTTCATATTCTAAAGAAAATTTAAGTTTTTATCCATTTTTTGATGATAAAAATAGTTTAGGTATAGATGAATATGTAGAAAAAAATATTGAAACTGCTTCATTAATTGATATAGAAGGTGAATATGATTTGTTATCAAAAATGGATAATAAACCATCAATAGATAATTATCAAATTTATGTAAGCTCTGATAATGGTTATCAGTTTGTAGAAAATGAATATACTTTTAATAAAAAAAGCTATTATGTATCAACATATCCTGATAAGGGATGTTTTAAAGGAGAATACATATTAAATATAATTATTTATGATAAAGATATTATTTTTAATGGTAAAACATTAAATGATTCCTTTGAAGAAATAGAAAAGGTGTATTTAGATTTAGGATTTATTAAATCTGTTGATAACAATATGTTTGCTAGATATATTAAGGATGGTATTGTAATAGAAATTGATAAAGAGCTTTATTATATAAGTTTTGATGCGATAAATACAACAGTAATGGACGATTTAAAAAAAATAATGGAATAAGAAAAGGCTGTAAACTTATTGTTTACAGCCAGTATTTATTATTGATTTGAATAGTTTGTGAAGTAGTTTTGAATTAAGATAACTGGAGTACCTTTATCACCAGAACCACTTGTTAAATCAGATAAACTACCTAAAAGGTCAGTGATTTGACGAGGAGTAGTACCTTGAGTTTCCATTCTACCAACTAAGTTAGAATCTTTTTCTTTGATCATTTTGATCATAGCTTCTTTTAATTCTTCACCTGATAAATCTTTTAACGCATTATCAGAAATATATTTTAATTTTAATTCATTAGGTGTACCAACTAAACCACTAGTGAAAGCAGGAGATACAACAGGGTCAGCTAATTCCCAAATACCACCTTGAGGATCTTTGAATGCACCATCACCGTAAACCATAACTTCAACATTCTTGTTGAAAACTTTACGTAATCTTTCTTGTACATCAGCTACTAATGCATCGCAGTTTCTAGGGAATAATTTTACTGAATTATCAGTAGCTAAGTTACTACCTAATAAACCAAATTTTTCATTATAACCAGAACCATCAACTGATTCAGTTAATAATTCATCTAAACAATATACTTTCTTAACACCAGCTTTTAATAAAGCTTTTTTATTACGGTGTCTTTCGTGAATACTAGCAACGATTACACTATCAGTATATTTTAAGATAGCTTTTGGATCGTTAGCTAAAATAATTTCACATTCACATTCACAAGTGTTTTTATAGAATTCAATATAATCTACACCAGTAAATTCATGAACAGTATTAGGGAAAATCTTTTTGAATTCAGCATCAGTAAATACATCAGCATATGGGTTAACGCCAGAATCAAATAATTCATCAGGGCTAATTAATTTATTACCAACTTCGTCACCAGGATAAGATAATTGGATAATTAATTTTTTAACACCTCTAGAAATACCCTTTAATAACATAGAGAATCTATTTCTACTCATAATAGGGAAGATTAAACCAACTGTATCATCACCAAATTTATTTTTAACATCTTTAGCAATTTGATCAGCTGTAGCGTAGTTTCCTTGTGCAATACCAACAACAGCTTCAGTGATTGCTACAACATCTTTATCATTTATTTCTAAATTAGCTTCATTAACACAATTACATACAGATTCAACAACGATAGAAGCTAAATCGTCGCCTCTTTTAATTATAGGAGTTCTAACTCCTCTTGAAATAGTACCAGAAAATTTCATATTTAATCACCATCCTCTATTATTTTATCAAAAAATATGGTATAAGTAAAATATATATTAATTATATTTGATATAAGGGGTGCTTATAATGATAAATGATTTAAATTTATTAAATATTTTCTATAATGTTGCATTAGAAAGTAGTGTTTCTAAGGCTTCAATTAAATTACATATTTCACAACCTGCAGTAAGTCAAAATATAAAAGCGTTAGAAGAACAAATAGGTACAGCTTTATTTTATCGTACAAATAAAGGTGTTAAATTAACAAATGAAGGAATTGAAATATTTAGTTATTGTCAAACAATATTTAGACAAGTAGATATGTTAAACCAAACTATTCAAGATTTATCAACATTAGAAGCTGGTATTTTAAATATAGGTGCGTCTGATACAATTTGTAAATATTATTTAATAGATATATTAAAGAAGTTTGAAGAGATTTATCCTAAGATTAGATATCGTGTAACTAACTGTACTACAAGTGAATCTTTAACACTTTTAAAACAACATAGTGTAGATATTGCCTTCATACATGCCCCAATTATTAATGATGATTTTTCTTATAAAAATTGTTTAAGATTAGATGATGTATTTGTTTGTGCTTATGATTTTGATGATTCTAAAATAAAAACATTAAGTGATTTAACAAAATATCGTACATTATTATTAGAAGAATCAAGTCACTCTAGAAAAGTATTAGATAACAATTTATTAAAATATAATGTTAAGCTTAAACCAAAGTTTGAATTAGCTTCATTAGATTTATTAATTGAATTTTGTAAAAAGAATATGGGTATTATTTGTGTTTCTAAACAATATATCGAAAAAGAACTAAAAAACAAAGAATTAAAAATTATTGATTTAAAAGAAAAATTAGATCCTAGATATATATCTTTAGCATATGATAAAGAATTTTTAACTAATCCAGCGAAAAGATTAATTGAACATATTAATAAAGATTAAAAGATACTAGATTATTTAACCTTAATACGCTATAATAAAGATAGAAAGTAGCGTGATTTAATTGAATATTTTTAGTATTTTAACTCCTAAGAGTCAAACTGAATTTATTGAGTATGACTCTACTATTAGACAAGCTTTAGAAACATTTGATTTTCATAAGTTTAGTGTTGTTCCATTAATTGATGATGATGGAAAATATGTATCCACTTTATCAGAAGGTGATATTTTAAGATACATAAAAAATGAAGCTAATTTTAATATCGAAATAGCTGAAAATGTGAAGATTAACACTATTGAAAAATATCGTTCTTATAAAGCTATAACTATTGATTCTTCATTAGATGAAGTTTTACAATTATCAATGAGTCAAAACTTTATTCCAATTGTAGATGATCGTGGGATGTATATAGGGATTATAAAAAGAAAAGATATAATAAATCTATATATTAATGAAAAATACAATGATTAGTATGATTTTAAATCATACTTTTCTTTTTTTTATAATATACTTAAATGGTGATTTTTTTGAAATTTAAGCTATTAATAACCCTAACAATTATTGTCTTTTCTTTTGGTGTGACAAGGATTAGTGGAAAAAGCGAGGAGTCTTATATCATTATTGATCCAGGTCATGGTGGTATGGACCCTGGGTGTAATATAGGTGATATAAAAGAATCAGATGTTGTACTTGAGATTAGTTATAAGACTAAGGAAGTGTTGGAAGCATTTGGATATAATGTTATTCTTACTAGAGAAACTAAAGAATCTTTATGTGAAGGGAAGTTTATAAAAAAGGAAGATATGGAAAAAAGAATAAATACAGCAAATTCATATAATACTAATTTTGTAATATCTATTCATTTAAATGAGTTTGGTTTGAGTGAATATAGAGGTGGGCAAGTGTTTTATGATGATAATAATCCTAACAGCAAACTTTTAGCAAAAAGTATTCAAGATTCATTTAAAATGTATTTAGGTAATACAGATAGAGTTATTATGCAAAAGGAACATAATTATTTATTAAGAAGATTAACAGTGCCCGCATGTATTATTGAATGTGGTTTTATATCTAACCCGGAAGAACTTAAATTATTATTGGATGACAAATATCAATATAAATTAGCTATGGCTATTTTGTATGGTGTAAATGCCTATAAAATTTGACTTTTATTCTAAAATTTGGTATAAATACATATATATTTAGTTATAGGGGTATTTGTTTATGAAAGTAGCTGTAATGACTGATAGTAATAGTGGTTTAAGACAACACGAAGGTAAAGAATTAGGCATAAAGATTGTACCAATGCCTTTTATGATTGATGGAGAAGAATATTTTGAAGATATTAATTTAACTCAAGAAATGTTTTATGAAAAGTTACAAGGGGACGCTAACGTTTCTACATCACAACCTGCAATTGGTGTTATTATGTCAATGTGGGATGAATTATTATCAGAATATGATCAAATTGTATATATACCAATGTCAAGTGGATTATCTAAGTCTTGTGAGTCAGCATTAAGACTTGCTGAAGCAGAATATAAAGGTAAAGTATTTGTTGTAGACAATAAAAGAATTTCTGTTACTCAAAAAGCTTCTGTATTCCAAGCTTTAGAATTAGCTAAGGCAGGGTTAACTGGTGAAGAAATTCATGATAAATTAATGGAAACAAGTATGCATGCAAGTATTTATATTATGTTAGATACTTTAAAACATCTTAAAAAAGGTGGACGTATTACACCAGCTGCTGCCGCTGTAGGTGGTATTCTAAAAATTAAACCAGTATTAAAGATTGCTGGTGATAAATTAGATAAATTTAGAATGATGAATCGTACTATTCCAAATGCTAGAAGAATTTTAATTGATGCTGTAAAAGAAGATATTAATGGTTTCTTAAAAGAATTAGATGGACGTACAGATAATGTTGAAGTTCAAGCAGCATATACTGGTGTAGATAAAAAAGAAGTTGAAGTATTAGTTAAAGAAGCTGAAGAAGAATTAGGATTAAAAGTAAGTTATGTTGATCCACTATCTTTATCTGTTTCATGCCATATTGGTGATGGGGCTATTGCTTTGACAGTTGTAAAAAAATAATATAATAATTAAGGTGGTATATCCACCTTATTTTTTTGGAGAAATATGAAAGCTCTTATAATTTATAATCGTTTTAGTGGGGTTAATGGAAATAAAGATGTAAATTATATTAAAAATAGAATTAGTAAGAAGTATAACATTGTTGATATATATGAATCTAAAAATGATATAAAAGAATATGTATTATGTAATGCTTCTTATTATGATTTATTGATTGTTATTGGTGGAGATGGGACAATAAATCAAGCAGTTAATGGTCTTATGCTAGTTAGTAAAAAACCTTTATTAGCTTATATACCAATGGGGACATGTAACGATTTTGGTAGAA
The DNA here is from genome assembly GCA_045121295.1 of Candidatus Pelethenecus sp. GTDB lineage: Bacteria > Bacillota_I > Bacilli_A > Acholeplasmatales > Anaeroplasmataceae > Pelethenecus. The sequence continues at coordinate 5,858 of JBGVFV010000042.1, read as the reverse complement.
GTTTAGGACTTAAAGAAACATTACATTACGTTACAGATAAGATTATAGAGGGTAATACTAAATTAATTCATGTAAATAAAATTAACACAGATTATTACTTATATGGTTTAGCTATTGGTAATATGACGAATGTTAGTTATCAAATAAATCCTATTTTAAAAAAGATGTTTGGAAGATTATCATATTATTTAAATGGGATAAAACATATGTTTAAGAATGATAGTTTTGAACTTGATATGATAATTGATGGCAAACATATTAAAGAAAATTGTTTTTGTTTGATGGTGTTGAATACTAGGTTTTTAGCGTCACTTAAATTGAGATTAAAAGAAGATTATGTTGATAGTGAAGACCTTAAAATAGTAGTAATTAAAAAGAAAAATAAAGTAATTAATTTATTTGATTTAGTTATGTTTTTCTTAATGGGAGAAAAGTATAATCATAATGTTAAATATTTTAATGGAACAAACATTAAAATAAATACCGATAAATTGATGAGATATAATATTGATGGGGAATGCTTGCCATTACTTAAAAACGTTGAATTAAATAGAGAAATTAATAGTATTAATTTAATAGTTTATAAATAATTAAACTTATCCATAGGCATAATATTAATGGTGATTATATGCCTAAACTATCTAGGGTAAGTTTTTTTCTTTTTGTCTTTTTTTATAGTTATTTATGGTTAAGAACAATTATCTTTAATTGTTTTTATAATAATTTTGGGACAGAAGGATTTGTATTAGGATTAGTTATGTTATTAATTGTAGGGGTGTTGATGTTTTTTGTTCCTAAAAAAATAAATTGGAATAATTTATTAAAAAAATCTGGAATAAAATGGCTTCTTACAATTATTAATGTATTAGAAATAGTATTTTTGACTTGTTATGTTAGTTTATATTTAAAAGATGTATTTATTAATCAAAGTAATTTAATAATTCTTGTTATATTTTTGGGTATTGTTATTATTTATGTTTCTAATATGAAAAGTAATGAAGTAATTGATATGAGTACATTATTTTATATATTTGGTATTGTTTTAATAGTTATATCTTTTATGATAATGCCAAAGATAGAAACAGAGTATTTATTTATTAGAGGTAGTGGTAGTAGAAAGGGTTTGTTAATTATGAGTGGTTTTTTGTTTTTGGATAGTATAAAGCTATCGTTAGTTGATAAAGAGAAAATAAAATATAACAGTTCTTTACCTTTTATTTGTGGGATTTTGTTAATGTTGATTGAATATGGTTTATTAATTATGATGGCAGGAGATAAAACGTTTATAGGTTTAGATTATGTTGGTTTTTTAAAATTATCATTTATGCCTGTTACTAAATATTTTGGTGATTTTAATTTTGTTTATATTTATTTAATGGTGGTATGTTTGGTTTTTAGAAGTGCTTTTAATTTAAGTGTGATTAAAGAAAATATAAAAGTTAACAAAACAATAATTAATTTAATTTTATTTAGTTTAATTGTTGGAAGTTCTTTAATATTACTTAAGAATATGCCAATTAATGGATTGTATAAGTATGTTATTTTAATTGTATATTTAATGGTTTTTGTGTTTATATGGATGATTTGGGAGTGTAATTATGTTAGAAAAAGTAAAAGATAACAAGGATGTTGTTTATAATAAAACAGTAAGTAACTGTGAGATATATTATCAAGAACATTTATGTAATATATTGGAGTTTATGAAAGATTTTTATCCTAGATTAGCTGATAATAAGAATGATAAACCTTCAGAGTTATTTCCTGGAATTTGTAAAGAAATTGAAGCTGATGAATCTATGATTATTCAGTTTATATTTTCAGGATTAATGATATTAAATAGGGATGGGATATTTTATTCAATTGATTTATCTAAGGCTCCAAGTAGACCTACATCTGATAGTATAGCAGAACCAGATAATGTAATGGGAGCCAGAGATGGTTTTGTTGAAAATATTAAAGAGAATATATCACTTATTAGAACTAGAGTTAAAGATGATAGACTAAATATAGATGTAGTTAATGTTGGAAAAAGAAGTAAGACGGTTATTAATCTACTTTCAATATCTGATATTCATAATGAAGATATTAAAAAGAACATTTTAGATAAATTAAATAGTATTGATATTGATGCTATTATATCTATTGAAGATTTAATGGCATATTTTCAAAAGGATAATATTTTTCCTAGTTATCATTATATTGGTAATCCTGATACGGCAGTTAGGAGATTATACGATGGGGAGTTTATGATAGTTATTGATCGTATATGTGTTGTTGTTATGTTACCAACCACATTAGCTTACACTTCAAGATTAAAAATAGATGGAATAAATATACCTTATTTTGTGGGAATAGAAAGATTTTTTATATTAGTAGCGGCAATAGTTTCTATATTTATGTGTGGTATATTTTGTTCGTTTGTTACTGTTCAAAAAGATTCGCTATCTTTGATGGTATTATCAACTCTGAAGGTTACTCAAACTGGTGTTTATTTACCGATATTTATAGAAATACTTATAATATTAGGATTATTTGAATTATATTATTTAATAGGCTTTAGACAAGCAAGATTTACCGTTTCATCAACCGTTGTGTTGATTGGAGGGTTAATTATTGGACAAAACCTTATATCGTCTGGGGTTGCTGGTGTTTTTATTATGACTATAACAGCTATATGTTATTTAATGAGTTTCATTGTTAGTTCTAACGTTAATACGATAGTTGCGATAAGCATATGTAGGTTATTAATGTTAGTAGCGTCATTAATATACGGATTGTTTGGGGTAATAATAGCGGCAATTGTATTAGGGTGTTATTTATATAAACAAAAAACTTTTGGTATACCATATTTTTATCCGTTTGCTCCATTTGATGAAGTTGGTGTTAAGAATTTCTTTGTTCCGTCTTCTAGTTTGAAAAATAAAAAAAGAAGTAAACTTTTAAATGTAAAAAATGTGTTTAGGAGAAATAAAAATGATTAAACTTATTTTATTATCGGTTTTACTAATGTTAGGTGGGTGTGGTATAGATATATCAGAATCTCTGTTTATAGCTAGTATTGGTTTTGAAAAAGAAGAGAATGAAATAAAAGGGTATTTTTATTTACCTTTAAGTAATGATGTTGGAAAAAGTGAAGCTGAAGGGAAGGGTGAAGGAGAGTTTGTTAAAGTTGGTGGAGAAAATATAGAAAGAGTATTTAACAATGTAATGGCTGTAAATTCTATAAATATAAATTTAAAACATGTTTCAAGTGTTGTTATTAATAAAGAATTGTATAATAAGAATTTTATTGAAGAGTTAATAGAATTTGTTAAATATTCTAATCTTATAGATTATAATTTTTATCTTTTTTCTACTAAGGAGAAAATGTCTGATATTTATAGTTTTAAGAATCCTAATCAAGAAAGTGTATTGAATTCATTATTAGTAATTAGTGGTGATAATGCAGGAATTAGATTAGTTGCTGTTCCTGTACACTTCTTAGAATTTAGTAAAAGATATTATGATGATAGGTCAATATTAATTCCTTTGTTAGAGATTGAAGAGTTATGGACTATAGAGGGAGAAAATTCTAAAAACTTTTACCCACAAAGTGCGTTATATTATTATCGAAATTCCACATATGATGTTATTAAAGAACCATCAAGTCCTTATATTAAAAAGAAAGTTGAGTTTTATGATAATGTTGAAAAGAATGTTATTTATTTTAAAAAATATAGATTTAAAGTTAAAAATGGAAGTATTATGATTAAGTGTAAATATGAAAGCTTTGGTCATTTTGTGAAAGAAGAAGATGTTGTAAATTTAATAAATACTAGAATTAATGAATATATTAATAAGTTTAAGTTTTTAGATCCATTAGATATTTATTTTTTTAAGGATAAATTAAATAAAGATTGGACTTATCAGTCTATGAATATAAAAATAACGATTGAACAAAATTAAAAGAGGCCTATAGGGCCTCTAGAAATTGTTATTTTCTTTTGTGCAGGTAAATTATAAGAACAATTAAAGCTATAGATGAAAGAATTAGTATGACAGGTGTGGTATTTATTTTAGCTGATTCATTTTCACTTATAGCTTTAAGTTTTAGATTATAAATTATTATTTCTTCAGGATAATTTACTTCAAGTGTTATACTATATATTTGATTATATTTGGGGTTATAAAAATAATCACTTGTTATATCAATACTATTATAATCTGTTTTTATTTGATATTTTTCAATTATTAAATCGGTTAATTCTTCCTTAGTTAAGGTTAATGAATTAACTATTATTGTTTCGTGAAATAATATTTTAGATGAAGTTATATTTGTTATAAATAATGATAAGATTAAAATAAAGATTTTACTTGTTAGCATGTTTATTTTTTTTACGTTTTATAATAAATACTGTTAAACCACTAATAACTAATAAACTAGAACCAATAATTATATATACGCTTGTATTATTGGTTTCTTTTTTATATCTTAATGTTACTGAGTTTTGTTTTATAGTTCCATCAGGATTTACTTGTTCATATTTTAATGTATAAACATCTTCCTCCTTAGAAGAGGATATTAATTCTTCACTTATTATATTTACGCTTACTGCATCTTCACTAATAAGTCCAGAATTTTTTAAAATAGATATTATTTCTTCGGTTGTATAAGATCTTCCTTCTTCTAGATAGACTGTATCTCTTACTGTTATACTTGGGGGTGTTGTATCATTAATATAATAAGTAAAAGTAGCGTTAGAAGAGTTGTTGTTTGAGTCAGTAACTGATACGGTTACTTGATATTCAACTCCTTCAAGTCCATCGCTTGTGTTTGTAATAGATACTTGGTTATAAGTTATATCATCATAATTATCGTTTATATCCAATAAATCAAAAATCTCTTCGTTAGATAAATCTCTATTTGTATAAATTGTTTGTCCTCCATCTTTAAGAGATATTGTTGGGGCTGTTGTATCTTTGATTTTTATTGTTATAACCTTAGTTGTTGAGTTTCCTTGAAAGTCAGTTGCACTATATGTGATTGAATAATCACCTACTATGTTATATTGACTTTTATAAGTGTCATCTATTTGTTTTTTTAACGTTTCAAATCCTGTGACATTATCTTTAATTGTTAGATTAGCTAATATGTCTTCTGATGTTAGTTGAGTTGTATTTACTTCAAGTTCATAATGATCAGAAGTAGAAGTGATTGAAGGTGCTGCAAAGTCGTGCACATAAATATAATCCTTTAATGTTGTTACATTACCAGATGTATCGTATACTTCTACATATAATGTGTAATATCCAGGATAAGAATTTTTGTGATAAGCAGTAGATGTATAAAAAGATAATTCATCTTTTTTATCTACGTTATCAGAATATGTGTATTTATCTTCTATAGATGTAAGAGGTGTTTTAGAATCGAAATCTATAACATGAAAATTTGAATTTATTTCTTGTGGAATTTCGGCTCCAAAACAGTATAATATGCTGCCTCCACCTTCGCCATAAACAAGTCGAGCATAATTATCAACTCTTAAGAAAAAGGCTAGTTCGGAATCGTCCCAAACGTTTGGGTTTGTTAAATAACTATTAACTAGATCGTTTACAGCTGTTTCATAACCACTTTCAACTGGTATGTTATTTTGAAAGTCTTCAACAGAGATACTTCCAGTATGTCGATAATATTTAACGTTGCCTTTAAATTCTATAGGATACAAATCCTCTGAACCTACAATTAAATAATAACCTTTATTAAAGATATGGTAATCTTCTTCGAAAAATTCTAGATTAAAAAATGGTGTTACTAATTCATATTCTTTAGTTGCTGCCTTAGAGGTAATGTTAAAAGCAGAGACTAATAAGATACATGA
>JBGVFV010000041.1:0-3172 GCA_045121295.1 Candidatus Pelethenecus sp. | reverse complement strand
GCCACGTAATGTTACTGAATAATCTTGTTTATCACCATTTTCTAGTAATTGTTGTTTTGCATTGGTACTACTTGTCTTTCTCACCATCTCTAAAACTTTCGCAACTTTCTTCATGTTTTCCATTTTATCATTCCTTTCCTTATCACACTATAATAATAGTATAAAAAGATAAAAAGTTCAACCTCACGATTGAACTTTTTAATTATTATTTATATTCGCCAATAATATTTAATAACTCTAACATTAAGTTTTCATTTTTCAATGATTCTGCAAGTCGAACAATTTCATTAATCTTTTTGGCTTCTTCATCTACAATGTTGTGTACTTCCCATTCATCTTGTAAATCTTTTAATTGAATCGGTGCTGCAAAATAAACTAAGTTTTCAACATGGTCTGCTAATCGAACATCAACCAATCTTTCATCTTTGAACGTTAATGCTCTTTCACCGTTTGTCATGTACCAAATAGCGTTCGTATCTTCATTTTCATATTGGAACTTCAATTCCTCTAATGCTTGATAAAAATCAAATTTATACCAAGGAAAACGGTTTCCATCATATCTTTCATCAAGTATATCATCTTCATAATCATAATCATCATCATCAAATTTCAATTCAAAATCATCATCAACCACATTTGGTTCTTCATCAACTTCAACTTGAGGAATATCAATTCCATTAAACTCTGCCACTTCTTTCAATGCCTCAACAAAAGCTAAAAATTCATCATCTTTATTTAATTTATCCATGAAAGTTGTAATTTCATCATCATTTTCTTTACTTGTGTTCTCTGTTGTCAATTTTTCTAAATTCTCAATATCATACCACATTGAAACTCCTAATACTTCGTCTGCACAATATACTAGACCATTATCTTCATCAATTAAATGTACTGTTACATACCCATCATAACTATCTTTTACACGTACAATTTCACCAATAAAAATGTCCTTAATGTTTATCATTAAACATCTCTCCTTTATTATCATTTACAATTATATTATATTACAAACACTAGAGTTTTTCAACCCTAGTGTTGTAAATTATAACATTGAATTACTGAAAGCATTAAACACGCTGTCGTAAGTATTCCTGTACCACCTGGCGTTGGTGTAACGTGTACTTTCAATTCTTCTTGTACTTCATTAATATCAACATCACCACATAGTTTACCCTCTTCATCTCTGTTCATACCACAATCAATAATCATCTGATAGTCTGAAAAGTAGTAACTATCAAAATATTTTGGTTGCCCTATTCCTGTTACAACTATATGTGAACGTGACGTATGATTTTGTAAGTTATCTGTTCGACTATGACATAATGTTACTGTTGCATTGTGGTTTGTTAATAATGCTTGTAAAGGTTTCCCAATTAATTGTGAACGGTTTACAACTGTCACATCTACCCCTGTCAAATCTCCTGTTTCCAACACATGACTTATAATCTGATAAACTCCCATAGCAGTAGCAGGAACAATAGCATAAGGGTGTCCATTAACTAACATCCCCATGTTCAAATCAGTTAAACCATCAACATCTTTCTCTTGTGGAATTAAATTAATCAAAATCTTTTCATCTAAATGTTTAGGAATAGGTAATTGTAGCATAATTGCGTCTGTTTTAATACTTTCCTCAATAATTATTCTTTCCGCCTCTTCTTGTTCAATCTCTCCGTTTAGTTGAACGTGTTTAACTTCAATTCCTAAACTTGTTGCAGTTTTAATCTTATTGCACACGTAAACCTTACTAGCATCATCATCACCAATCGTGACAATAGTCAACTTTGGTTTAGTTGGCAATATTTCAATCTGTTTCTTTGCCTCTGTTAAAATTTGTCCTCTAATTTCATGACAATCTATTACTGCCATACTATCAATCTCCTTTCAATATCATTGTAACACGATAAGAGAGTTTAGTCAATAACTAAACCCATCTACTTTCATTTAAGGTTCTAGGTGTTAGTGTATGTTCTCTACCAACAATAGTAAACAATGTTTCTCTATCGTCTATAACAATTTTCAATCCTCTTACTGAGTTGTTCTTCAATAAGAACCACCACTGCGCACCACACATTTCTTCAAATAAATTATTATAGAAATCGGGTGACATATGAATTTCAGTAGCAGTATAATGATACATAGCCATAAACTTATAACACATATTATTCACACAATTCCAATACATAAAACATCAACCCTTTCACATATCTTATCTTCATCTTTATTATAACATACAATAAGAGGGAAATCAATCCCTCTTACTCATTATTTACGTTTTTTATTTGTTCCAACTAATCCTAATCCAACTAATCCTAATCCAAATACTCCATATGCAAGTCCTTGTAACCCTGTTTCAGGTAAGAACTCTGGTACTTTAGGTTCTTCTGGTTCTTCTGGTACTACTGGTTCTTGTGGTGTTACTGGTGGAATTACATCAGGTTTACAAATATCTTTTTCATTAATGTAAATAATAATTGTATCGTTTACTGGTAAGTCTGTTACTACTCCTGTTCCATCAGGAATATCTCTATGTTCTGTATCGTGAATGTATTCTAAATCCCAACATTTGTCTAAAATTTGAACTTTATAAGTTTCTCCATCTTCTGACACTGTAATTTTTACTTTACTATCATCTCCCACATATACTTGACCTGGTTGTGGGTTTTCTAATTCAAATCTGTAATCTGTTTCATGGTCATGGTCAATAACTATCTCAGGCACTACAAACTCAGGTTCATGAACCTCATGGTAGAACACTGTAATATGACTAATCTCTTGAATTTTACCATGTTTGTTTGTATTTCCCCATAAACCACTTGCTCCAAATCCATCTGTTGACTCATAACATCTAAATCCATTACCTGCTTTTACGTGTACGTGTGTTAATACTGCTTTTGTTGCGTCTACTACTTCTACACTTGCTAACTTATTCTCACTGTCTGTTGTTACTTTAATTGCACCATTTGCCACATAATACTCACCATTTGCTTTAGGACTATCAATTTTTTCACTTAATGAAGTTTCATGTTTTTCACTCTGAATGCTTGTATTAGAATCGTTTCCATCAAAAGGTGTTCCCTCATTTACTGCTCCTTGTGCAACTAATGGACTTACAAGTAATAAAGTAGCTAATAATGCTTTTGTTGTTTTGTACATGAAATCAATCCTTTCA
>JBGVFV010000040.1:0-26341 GCA_045121295.1 Candidatus Pelethenecus sp. | reverse complement strand
AAATGTTATACAAATGATTATACAGTAAATGGTGTAGTTGCCAGTGGTACAGCACAGTCTGCTCAAGAATTTGAAGTAAAAGCAGGTTGGGTAACAATCGTTTCATCATCAGATAGTAACTACATAGATTATATTTCAGTTAAAACAAAATAAAATTTGTCCAAAGAGTTAAGGATTGGGCCTTTTAAACCCAATCCTTTTCTTTCATTTTTATGTTGAAAAACATATTCAATTATGGTATCATTTAATAGTCCTTAATCAATTATCAACGGTGAACCAGGTCAGGATCGGAAGGTAGCAGCCTTAAGCTAGTTGGTAATGTGGTTAAGGCGCTTTTTATTTATAAAAGAAAACGGGAGTCAGTAGACTCCCTTTGTTTGTTATATAGCCTTAGTATATTCTTTTAACCATTCTTGTTCTTCAGACTCAAGGAATGGACTTAATTTATCATATACATCTTTATGATAATTATTCAACCAATCTTTTTCTTGTTGATTTAAAAGATTAATATTTATTGCATCTAAATCGATTGGTGCAAATGTTATTGTTTCAAAGCCTAAGAATTCACCAAATTCATTCTTACCTTTTTCAACACATAATAATTCATTTTCAATACGAATACCATATTTATTTTCTAAATATATACCTGGTTCATTAGTAGTAATCATACCAGGAACTAAAACAGAAGAATCGTTTCTTTCTGGTACAATTTGCCATCTAAATCCATTAGGAGCTTCATGTACTGAAAGAAGATGTCCAATACCATGACCAGTTCCACATTTGTAATCAATTAATAATTTCCAAATCGGACCTCTTGCTAAAACATCTAAATTAACACCTTTACATCCTTTTAAAAATACAGCTTCTGATAATGCGATAACTGATTTTAATACAGTAGTAAAGTGTAATTTTTGGATATCTGATAGTGGACCTAACGCAAGAGTTCTAGTTATATCAGTAGAACCATCAAGATAATGACCGCCACTATCAACAAGCAAGAAATCTTCTGGTTTTAAAGTGGCATTTGTATCTTTGTTTGCAGAATAATGCATCATAGCTGCATGTTCTTTATATGCACAAATTGTATCAAATGAAAGGTCTACAAAACTGTGTTGAGCTTTACGCATATCAGCTAAATATTCTTGAACTGACATTTCTGTAAGACTGTTGTTTGTAGGAATGTTTGTTTTAACATAATACATAAATTTTGTGAATGCTACACCATCTTTAATGTGAGCATTTTTTGTGTTTTCTATTTCAACATCATTTTTAATAGCCTTTAATAAAATAGAAGGATTTTGTTTATCAACAATACGATTGTTAGATAAATTGTTATACACATAATAACTAACAGTATTAGAATCTAATAAAATATTCTTATGTGAAATAGCTTTTGATACTTCAAAGAAATCGAAATAATCGTGTACAATAATATCATTATCTTTTAAGTATTTTTCAATAAGTTTATCAATTTTCCTTGTATCAATGTATAAATGACATTGAGATTCATTTATTATTGTAAATGCTAAGAAAACTGGAGTATGCAATACATCATTAGCTCTTAAATTATATAACCATGCTTGATCTTCTAATTTAGTAAGGATATGATAATCACATTTATTTTTTCTCATTTCAACACGAATTTCATTTAACTTTTCTTTAAATGATTTACCAGTAAAGAATTCTTCGTATTTGAATAACATTGAAAATGGAAGAACAGGTCTGTCTACCCAAATTGTACTAACTATATCTTGGTCATATTTTAAAATGATTCCAGGCTGTTTTTGTTTAATATAATTAATAAAATTAGCAGTAACAACTTTACCATCAAATGCCAAAGTAGATCCATCTTTTAATTCTTTTTTCATAAATTCATAGATTGAAGGAACACCTTCTAATCCTTGTTTCATGATAGTAATGATGGATTCATCAACTTGTTTTTGAGCTTGTATATGGTATCTACCATCTACCCATAAATATGCGTTATTTTGAGTTACTAAAAGAGAACCAGCAGAACCTGTAAATTCAGTCAAAAACATTCTTGTTTTAAAGTGTTCGCTAATGTATTCACTATTATGATAGTCGCCTGTTGTTACTAAGTAGGCATCTATTTTATTTTTAATTAGTATTTCTTGTAATTGTTTAATTTTGTTCATTTATATCACCAGTTAGATTATACAGTTTTTAATAGTTTTTTTCTATATATTTTGGGTAAAATATAATTGTTAAATTATGTGAAATTTTATTATTTTTTAAATTATTGGTTTCTTGTGTAGAAGAATGTAAAAAAATATTGTATAATATAGAACAAATTATTATTAATAATTAATAATAAATCGAAGGAGGAAACGTTATGGATTGGGGAATAATTGGCTTGATTGATGTTATTATTATTCTTTTAGGGATAATAACAGTAATTGTTGGTTATAAAAAAGGTTTCTTAAAAAAAGCTATAGGATTAGTAAGTTTCTTTGTAGCTGTAATAGTATCTATAGTTTTTTGTAAACAATTCGCAGGCTTCTTAAAAAGTCATGATATTATCTATGGCGGTCTTTATGATAAGATTGAACTTAAGGTATCAAGTATAGAAGAAATTCAGTATTTAGATTATGCTGAAGATATGTCAGAAGCAATTGAAGAAGCAATTGGTGTTCCTGAATTTATTGCAAACTTCCTTGCAGATAAGATAACTGAAAATACAAGTTCTATTGAAGTTATAGAAAGAGTAACAACTGCAATAACAGATGTTTTGATGGTCGGTATATCTGCATTATTGTTATTTGTAATTGTATTCTTTGGAGCGTTAATTCTTAAGGTTATAGTTCATATTTTAAGAGGTAATGCGATAATAAAATGTGTAGATGGAATAATCGGTGTTGTATTTTATGTTTGTTTATTAATGTTATTTATATATTCTGTTTTTGCGATATTTAAGGCATTTGCAGACAAGGAATTTTTTGCTCCAGTACAAAATTTCTTGCTTACAGATATGATGCTTAATAATGAAGAAGAATTTAGAATATCTAAGTATTTATATGAACATAATACTGTTTATTCTTTCTTTGAGTTTTTATTCTCAAAATAGTTAAATTATGGTATAATAAATTGATTTATTAAAGAAAGGAAATTTATAAAAATGAAAGTAAATGTTAAATTGTACAATGTAGTAACTGAACAACAACCATTAGAAGTTCAAAATATTGATGGTAGAGTTGTTGAAATTTATAGAATGGATGATTTTGAAAAAGTTAAAAATGAATTCATTCGTCAAGGAAGATTCGCTGTTTGGTCAAGTGTTGATGGTTCAAACTATCGTATTTTTATCGAATCAGGATATTATGAAGAATTTAAAGAATTATATTCTGAAGGTATTAATAGAATTTGGGTTGAATTCTGGGATGCTTGTGAAAAGATTAGCCGTACTTCAACATTCAAGATTACTATTCCAGTAACTGGTGTTGCATTAGCTGCTTGTTTATTATCTTCAATTTTACTTAAAGGTAAAGAAATTGGAAGTTATTTAAGTATTGGTTCAGTTATTGTTGCGTTTGTTGTTATGATGGTATCTAACAGTAGAGCTAAACGTAAAATCCAACAAGAAAATGTTAAGAGTGTAGATTTAATTAAAAAGCACCTTGGCGAAAAGAGATTTAAACAATTAATTGAAGCTAGAAAAGATTATACTGATAGATATTTTGCTGCATTATATCCAGAAGATGAAATTGAAGAAGAAGTAAGTGAAGAAGTAGAAACAATCGAAGCTCCTGAAGCTGAAGTAGTTGAGACTGTTGAAGCAGAAACAGTAGAAGCTGAAGTTGTTGAAGAAGTACAAGAATAATTTAAATGGAGAAAACTAATATGAACAATTATATCGATGATTATTGTATAAAAACGTTAAAAGTATTAGGTGCTGAAATGATTACTAAAGCCAAAAGTGGTCACCCTGGTATTGTATTAGGTGCAGCTCCTATTGCTCATACACTTTTTACTAGACATATTAATATTGATGCAAATGATGATAAATGGTTTAATAGAGACCGTTTTGTATTATCAGCAGGACATGGATCTGCATTATTATATATGATGTTACATTTATCAGGATTTAATATTACTATGAATGATTTAATGAATTTTAGACAAAGAGGTTCGTTAACTCCAGGACATCCTGAATATGGTTATACTCCAGGTGTTGAAGTATCAACGGGTCCACTAGGTCAAGGTTTAGCTACAGCTGTTGGTTTAGCAGTTGCTGAAGCTCATATTGCTGAAGTATTTAATAAGCCAGAATTAGAAGTTGTAGATCACTATACATATGTATTATGTGGTGATGGTGATTTACAAGAAGGTGTTGCTATGGAAGCAATGTCTTTAGCTGGTCATTTAAACTTAAATAAATTAATTGTTTTATTTGATTCAAATGATATTCAATTAGATGGTGATGTTTCATTAGCTACTAGTGATGATATCGAAGAAAAAGTTAAAGCAATGAATTGGAATTATATTAGAGTTGAAGATGGTACAAGTGTTGATGATATTGATGAAGCTATTAAAGAAGCTAAAGCATCAACATTAAGACCAACACTTATTGAAATCAAAACTATTATTGGTGATGGTGCGCCTAATAGTGGTGAATCAAGCGTTCATGGTAAACCATTATCTGAAGATGAAGTTAAGATTTTAAGAAAGAATTTAGAATATACTGATTCTCCATTTACTGTACCTGCAGTAGTTAAAAAATTCTATCAATCAAGTGTTACTGAAAGAGGAAGTCAAGCTAATTCTGAATGGAATAAAACATTATCTAGATATTCTTTAAAATATGTTGATGACTATGAAATGTTCAATAAATATATGTTTAATAGTGTTGCAATTGATAATTTTGATGGTTTCCCTGAATTTGAAGTTGGTAGTAGTGTATCAACAAGAGTTGTTATGGGTAAGGTATTAGATTGGGCTGGTATTCATATGCCTTCATTAATTGGTGGTTCTGCAGATTTATCAAGTTCTACTCAAGTTAAAGGTGCTAATGGTATTTTCTCTAAATCTAATGCGTTAGGACGTAATATTAAATTTGGTGTTAGAGAACACGCTATGGCGGCTATTACTAATGGTATTACATTACATGGTGGTTTAAGAGGTTTCTGTTCAGGATTCTTTGTATTCAGTGATTATTTAAAACCAGCTGTAAGATTAGCTGCAATTATGCATTTACCAACAATGTTCTTATTCTCACATGATACAGTATGTGTTGGTGAAGATGGTCCTACACATCAACCAATTGAACATTTAACAATGTTTAGAAGTATGCCAGATGTTAAAGTGTTTAGACCAGCAGACGCAATAGAAATGGCTTCTACAATGTTATTAGCATTTGAAAACACAAAAGATCCAATGGTTGTTGTATCTACTAGACAAAACATGGAAGTTTTAGATTGTACTAATTATGAAGGTGTTTCTAAAGGTGGTTATATTGCATTTGAACCTAAGGGTACTCCAAGCTACATCTTAGTTACATGTGGTTCAGAATTAGGATTATGTATTGAAGTTGCCAAGAAATTAGAAGAACAAAATTATTTTGTTCGTGTTGTTTCTATGGTTTCTCAAGAAGTATTCGAAGAACAATCTAAAGAATATAAAGAATCTGTTTTACCTAAACGTATTACAAAACGTATGGCTGTTGAAATGGGTGCTTCTATGCCTTGGTATAAATATGCATCTAAGGTAATTGGTATTGATGAATATGGTAAATCTATGCCTTTAAAATATATTGCTGAAGAATATGGATTTACAGTTCAAAATATCTACAATGAATTTGTAGAATTTATTAAAGAATAATTATAATTTAAAGATGAGTACAATTGTATTCATCTTTTTATTATGTTATCATTAAAAAAAGGAAAGTGGTTTTGTGAAAAGGTTTATAGTTATGCTATTTATTGTAGCTTTAGTATTTTCTTTCGCTGGGTGTAGACCCAATTTAAATAGAAAAGATGATGCATCAATCATTAAGTTAATAAAGAAAGCTTATGTTAAAAGAATGAAATCCGAAGGTGATAATATTTCGATGAGAGATATTAACTGTAATCACTACTATGGAAAATTTTATACATCTTATGTTGTAGATATAAGTGTTAATGGAAGAGGTTATACAAATGAACACAAATTAGAAAAAGTTGGTGAAGTAGAATTTTTGATAAGTGATTTAGAAAAAGTAATTATTTTCTATGAATATGATGTGTTTACAATTATTGAAGTTTATGAAAATGAAATTTATGACATTGATAAATTGTCAGAATTGAAACAAGTGTTATATAAATGGTAATTTTTTGAAAAAGAGGTATATTAAGCAAAAAAATAGTTTTATTTTTGATGTTAATTATTTTTTGTTTTTCACATATAAATATTTTTGGAGAAAACGAGAATTTTGAAATTCTTTGTGGTGCAACACTAGAAGATGATTTTATTGATAATGAAATTATTGTAGTTCTAGATTCTGGTATATCAAGAAATTATAGAAAGTATGACACATCCTTTTTCCCAGAAATTCAATGTTTAAAAGTTGAGGACTTAACTTCTTCTTATGACACACCAAACGAGATGAATGAAAAATTTTAAATATAGGGAAGATATTTTATTTGTAGAACGGATTCAGTGTTTAAAGTGTGGATATACAACGATATTATAATTGGAGGAAGCATTATGAGGAAATTTAATTTATTATTATTTATGTTGATACTTATATTTTCTTTAATTAGTTGTGGAAGAAACTTTGACGATAAATCTGAAGAGGACATAATAATTACGTTAAAAAGAGAATATATTAAAAAGAAGAATAAAGAAAATAGAAAACATTATTATTTTAAAAACGTTAAATGTCAAAAATATTATGGTAAATTTGAAGATGATTATGTAATTTCTTTTGTATTTACAAACGTGGATTATCCTCAATTAACAAAAGAAATAATCTTAGGTGGAATAATATTTGACGATAGCGGTCCTGCGTATTGCATTTACCACGACAAAGAAATGTATACAATAAGAGAAATATATGAAGAAGGCATATATAATAGTGATGACCTGCAAAGATTACATAATTTTATGTATGGTTTGTGATTGTTATTTAAGATGAGTACGATTGTATTCATCTTTTTGTTTTTAAGAAAAGTTTGGAGATTTATTATTTATTTGGTATAATAATATATAGCTATAATATATTTATATAGTATAGGAGGGGATTAGTATGAAATATGCAGTTATATTGGCAGCTGGATTAGGAACTAGAATGAAAACTGATGTCCCTAAATGTTCAGTACCTATATTAAAAAAACCTATGGTTAATTATATAGTCGGTGAACTAGAAAAAAGTAGTGTTGATGAAATTATAACTATTGTAGGTCATAAAAAAGAAGTTATTATGAATCTATTAAATGATAGGGTTAAATATGCTCATCAAAAGGAATTGTTAGGAACTGCTCATGCTGTTAGAAGTGCTGTAGAGTATATTAAAGAAGATGGTATTACTTTAATATTACCTGGTGACACTCCTCTAATAGATAAAGACATTATTGATGGAATGATTAATAAACATTTTGAGAAGAATAATGCTATTACTATTGGTACTTTGGTAGTAGATGAACCTTTTGGTTTAGGAAGAATTATTCGTGATTCAGGTAAAAAGATTTTAAGAATTGCTGAAGAATTCCAAGCTACTGAAGAAGAAAAATTAGTAAAAGAAATTAATACATGTATGTTTGTTATAAATAATGATTTATTATTAAAGTATTTACCTTTAATTAATAATGATAATAGTAAAGGTGAATATACTATTACTGATATAGTTGAATTAATAGCAAAAGACAAACATAAGGTTGGTACATTTACTATTGAAGAACAATATAAGATGGCTGGTATAAATGATTTATATCAGTTATCAAAGGTTGAAAGAGCGTTCCGTAAAGCTATTAATAAAAAGCACATGCTTAATGGTGTAACTATTATTAATCCTGATACAGTAACAATTGGTCCTGATGTAGAAATAGAATATGGCGTAACAATTTATCCTGGAACTTGTATGTTTGGAGATTGTAAAATAAGTAAAGGGGCTGTTATTGGTCCCAATACTGAACTTAATAATGTGAATGTTGGTGAAAATGCTAGAGTTATCCATTCAATGGTTAGTGATGCTGATATTATGAAGGATTCTTTTATTGGCCCATTCACATATATAAGAGATGGTGTTAATATTGGACAAAATACTAGAGTTGGTGCTTTTGTTGAAGTTAAGCATTCAACTATAGGTGATAATACTTTTGCATCTCATTTGGCGTATATTGGAGATTCTGAGGTTGGAAATAATGTTAATTTTGGTTGTGGTAGTATAACAGCTAATTTTGATGGTATTAATAAACATAAGACAGTTATTAAAGATAATGCATTTGTTGGTTGTAATAGCAATTTGATTGCTCCAATTGTTGTTGGTGAAAATGCGTTTGTCGCTGCTGGAACAACAGTTACTGAAGATGTTAAAGATGAAGCTTTTGTTATCGGTAGAAGTAAAATGATTCAAAAAGATAAATAAGTATAAGTTGGTGGTAGTATGTTAATATTATTTTGGTTTATATTAAGTTTGATGGCTACTGGTGTAACATCTTATTTTATTGGCGTTAATGAATGGATAGAATTTTGGATTCCATTATTATTGCTAGTTGGATATTTTGTTGCTGTAGCTGCATTATATTTTGCGTTTGCGTATATTTTTGGTTTATTAACAATTAGAAAAAATAAAGAATATAAAAAGATAAGCAAGTTCCATGCGTTTTTATTTGATATTACATTAGCATTTTTATTCCATGCTGGAAGAGCTAAAATTCATGTTATTGGTGATGAAAAAATACCTGCTGAACCATCATTATTTGTGTATAATCATCGTTCTAAATTTGATTCTTTATCGTTATCAGTTAAAATAAAAGGAAGAAGAATGATTCAAATTTCTAAACCAGAAAACAAAGAAATTCCTATTGCTGGTGAATATATGCATAGAAATTGTTTCTTAACAATTGATAGAGAAAATCCTAGAAACGCAATGAAGACTATTAATAAAGCTGCAGAATTTATTAAAGAACAAAAATATAATGTTGGTGTGGCTCCAGAAGGAACGCGTAATAAAGGTGAAGGCTTATTACCTTTTAGAGATGGATGTTTAAAGATTGCTCATAAAGCTGAATGTCCAATTGTTATTTGTAAAATGTATAACATGGAAAAAATTTGTAAGAATTTCCCTTTTAAACGTACACATGTATATTTATATATATTAGATGTATTGAAATATGATGATATTAAGGATCTTAAAACTTTTGAGATTTCTGATATCATTCGTAGTAAAATGCTAGAACATGAAAATGAATTAGAGAAGTAGAATTAGACCATTATATGGTCTTTTCTTTTTGTAAGTAAAAGCTTAAAATACTTGTTTTATGTTGTTGTTCGTGCTATAATAACACTTACAAAGTGTTTAGTAAAAAAGAGATTTTACTAAATAATTATAAATATATCTTAACAAATTTAATATAGAAGGGAGTCAATCAAGTTTTTAAGCTTGGTGAATTTTATGACGAAAGATGTTATTATTATTTTATCGTTAGTTTTATCTGCTACATTAGTTACATTAGCTTTCGTATTTATCTTATTTAGAAAAGTAAGTAAGATTAAAATTGATAGTGAAAAGATTGAAGATATTGCAGGATATATTCATTCTGGGGCTATCGCATTCTTAAAAAGAGAATTTAAAATTATTATTCCATTCATTTTAGTATTAGCTATAATATTAGGATGTTTAGGATTTATTCCTGCATTAAAAAATGCAGAAGGTGTTGGTTTTGAATCAGCTATTTGTTTGGTAGTTGGTGCTACATTTAGTGGTGCTGCAGGTTGGATTGGTATGTTAACTGCAACAAAAGCTAACGCAAGAACTGCTGTTGAGGCTAAGAATAACGGTATGAGTTCAGCGTTAAAGACTGCATTTAGTGGTGGTGCTATTTTAGGTTTAAGTGTTGCCGGTTTAGGATTATTAGGTTTAACAGGTTTATTCTTTATTTTCTATGCTATTCCAAGTTTTAGTATTCAAGAAGCTGCAAAAGTTGTTACTGGTTATGGTTTAGGTTGTTCAATGATTGCTTTATTTGCTCGTGTTGGTGGTGGTATTTATACTAAGGCTGCTGATGTTGGTGCTGATTTAGTTGGTAAGGTTGAAGCTGGTATTCCTGAAGATGATCCACGTAATCCTGCTACAATTGCCGACAATGTTGGTGATAACGTAGGGGATATCGCTGGTATGGGTTCAGATTTAACAGAAAGTTATGTTGGTTCTATTATTTCTGTTTTAACATTAGCGTCTACAATATTAGTAAATGGTAATGTAGATCCTAAGAACTATATGTTCCCATTAATTGTTGCAGGTATTGGTGTATTAGCGTCTATTTTATCAGTTGTATTTATTAGATTACGTAATTGGAATAATCCACATAAAGCTTTAAATATTGCAACATATTTCGCTACTGGTGTAGTTGTTATTGGTTCGTTATTTGTTTCATTATTCTATATGAATTCTATTAAGATGTTCTTTGCTGTATTAGCTGGTTTAGTGGCTGGTATTTTAGTTGGATTTATTGCTGAAATTTATACATCAAGTGATTATAAAGAAGTTAAGAGAATTGCTTATGAATCTCAAACAGGTCATGCAACAAACATTATTGCTGGTTTTGGTTCAGGTATGAAATCAACAGCATTAACAATTTTAGTATTAGTTGCTGCAATTGCTATTGCTTACTTTGTTTGTGGTAGTTATGGTATAGGTTTAGCTGCAGTAGGTATGTTATCAACAGCCGGTATTACAGTATCTGTTGATGGATATGGTCCTATCAGTGATAATGCTGGTGGTATTGCTCAAATGGCAGGATTAGATCCTAGTGTACGTCAAATTACTGATAAATTAGATTCAGTTGGTAATACAACTGCTGCTATCGGTAAAGGTTTCTGTATCGGTTCAGCTACATTAACATCATTAGCTTTAATCGTAGGTTACTTTGAAGCATGTGGTTTAGAATTTATTTCTATTAAAAATCCTCAATTCTTAGTTGGTTTATTAATTGGTGCAATGTTACCTTATTTCTTTAGTGCATTAACAATTGCTTCAGTTGGTAGAGCTGCTAACAAAATGATTGAAGAAGTACGTGCACAATTTGATGGTAATCCAGAGATTTTAAAAGGTAATGCTTTACCTGATTATGCAAAATGTATTGATATTTCAACTAAGGCATCATTAGTAGAAATGATTTTACCAGGTGTTATTGCTGTTATTTCTCCTATCTTAGCAGGATTCATTATTGGGCCTGAAGGTTTAGGCGGATTATTAATGGGTGGTTTAGCATCTGCAATTATGTTGGCTGTATTTATGGCTAATGCTGGTGGTGCATGGGATAATGCCAAGAAGTATATTGAAGAAGGTAACTTTGGTGGTAAGGGTTCTGAAACTCATCATGCAGCAGTTACAGGTGATACAGTTGGTGATCCATTAAAAGATACAGCTGGTCCAGCTATGGATATTTTAATTAAATTAATGTCTATGATTGCGTTAATTATCGCACCTGTTATTGCAAACATTCCAAGTTTATGGGAATTAATAACAAAACTATTAAATAAGTAGTTTACGAGTAATTGGAAGTAATTCCAATTACTTTTTTTCTTGTTTTTATTTTGAATAAAATTCGACAAAAATAAGAAAATTTGCAACATTATTCTGTAACTTATTCGGTACCTAATATAACTTTCGGATGTAAAGCGGACTTGACGAAAAATGTAAAATAAAATTTACATTTATTTTAAAATGTTTTTTTAAATAAAGAAAAATGATTTTTATTTCTTGTGCGTTAGGTGGAAAAGTTGTAAAATATATTGAAATTTAAATACTTGTATTTAAAAAGGAGAAAATTATATGTTGAAGTTGAATAATGTTTATAAATTTTATGGAAAAAGTAAAACACCTTCATTAAAAGGAATTTCCTTTGAGGTAGAAGATGGTGAGGTATTTGGTTTGGTTGGTAAGAACGGTGCTGGTAAGTCAACTACTATTAAGTGTATTACTGGAATCCATCCATATGAAAAAGGAGAAATTAATATCAATGGTATAGATATTCAAAAAGATTCTAACAAAGCCAAAGAGTTAATTGGATACGTTTCAGATAATCATGAAGTTTACGAGAATTTAAAAGGAAGAGAATATTTGAATTTTATAGCAGACACATATAATGTTTCTTTAGAAAAAAGAAAAGAATTAATTGATAAATATTCAAAAGTTTTCGATTTAACTGAAGAACAATTACAAAAATTTATCTATCAATATTCTCATGGTATGCGTCAAAAAATTTGTTTAATAGGTGCATTAATTCATGAACCTAAATTATGGATTTTAGATGAACCATTTTTAGGGTTAGATATGAAGAGTATGACTGAAATGAAAAAGATCATTAACAATATTTCTAAAAACTTAGGACATATAGTGCTATTCTCATCTCATAATATAGATATGGTATTAGAGGTTTGTGATAAGGTTTGTGTTATATCAAATGGTGAAGTTGCTGCATTATTAAATATGAAAGATGTTGAAGACCAAGAAAAGCTAAAAGAATTGATGGCATAATATGAATAAAGTTCTATCTATTTTAAAATTAGAATTTTTGGTTAATAGAAAAGAATCAAAAATTGAAAATGATAAATTAAAAATAGTAGCCAAAGTCTTTAAATACATTTTCTCATTTTTATTTGCAACTATAATCGCATTTGCTTTAATTTATATCGTTTCTATAACGGTTAAATCACCTAAACCTATTTGTTATTGTTCGTTTTTAATAACTATTGCACAGTTGATTCTATTTTTTTATTCCTTATCCACACAAACAAAGAAAGTTTATGACTTTGAACATAAAATGGTGTTATCTAATTTACCATATAATAAAAAAGATATTTATTTAGGTAAAACACTATATACATTAATAAATATATACAGGGTTAATTTATTAATATCTCTTCCTATGTTTATTGCAATGGGATTGTTTTTTGAACAAGGCGTATATTTTTATTTGATTGGAGTATTAATTTTATTGTTTTTACCTATTATTCCTTATTGTCTAGCTAATTTATTTGCTATGCCCCTTGCTTTTATTACAAGTTGGCTTAAAAAGCATAATTTTATAAATATTATTATTAGTATTATTTTAACTATAGCTATATTTTATATTTACAATATATTAATCTTTAATGTTGCTAGAATAGTACTATTAGAAGATATATCTAAAGGTAATATTTTAAAAGATTTGGTTAATGGTTTTGATAATCAATTTATTCCCGGTTATGTTATAGCTAAATCACTTTTTTTAGAAAATACATTAGTTAATATTTTTATTTTTATTGGTGTATCAGTGGTGTTAATGGCTATAGTATATCTTATGAATATTTTATTATATGAAAAATCTTTTAAAGCCTTATTATTTGCTAAAACAAATCCGATTTCATTAATTCAAGCTAAAGATAAAAAAAGATCTGGTTTTATATCTTATTTTATTACAGATTTTAAATTATTATTTAGAAGTAGTTCTTATGCTTATACTTATTTTGGCATTTCATTTGCGATGCCTATTATGGTAATTTTATGTAATAAATTAATGTTGGAATTTGCTGTTGATAATTTAGGGCAAAATATTGTGTTTGGAACAACCCTATTAGTAGTTCTTATGTTTCTATCAATAATTTGTTCTCCAACATCGTCATTAATAAGTAAAGAAGGAGATAATTTTTGGCTATTAAAGACAAATCCTAAAGGTATTACTATTCCATTAATTGCTAAATCATTAATCGGTGTAACTATATCTTTTTGCTCATTAATGGTCACAATTATTTTAATTTGTACATTAAAGTATATTGCTTGGCTTCAAGGTCTAATCTTAATAGGTATATGCATTATATATATAATTGGGTTAGTAAGCTGTGGCATTTTTATTAATTTAGTAAGACCAAATTTATTTAAAAATAATAAAGAGAAAAAATCAAATATGGTTCTTCATATGATTATCGGTGTTGTTATTTCTATTTTCTTAGGAATTTTCTCAATTATTGGAAGTTTTAATCTAAAATTTACTTATATAATTTTGGTGTGTTTAGCAGTGGTTTTGGTTTATACATTATTATTTAGCATTTTAACAATAACATTAAATAAGAAATTATTTATTAAAATGGAGGCATAATTATGAAGAAGATGATGATTGCTATTTTATTTTTAGTGCCGGTTGTATTAATATTTTTGGTGCAAATCACAACTGAATACGTTGAAAGAAATGAATTTGTAGCTGTCGATAGAATTGCATTTGAAAATACTTATGTAGAAATAGACAAAGATAGTGAAGCTTTTGTTGAACTTGAATATCCTGCAAAGGTTTATCCTGTTAGTGCAACAAACAAGAAAATTAATTATTCTTCTGAAAATTCTAACATTGCTACAGTTGACGAAAACGGAAAAATTACTTTTAAAGATTTTGGAGAAGTAAAAATTATCGCAACAAGTGATGCTAGTGAAAATATTACTGCTACATGTACATTCTTTGTAACAGATGATAAACCACATTATTTAAATATAGATAATGAAATAAGTTCATTAGTTGTAGGTGAGGAGTATAGTCTAAAATGTTCTATAGTTCCTAATGAAGCTTTAAATAAAACATTAATTTATTCATCTAGCAACGAAGAAGTTGCTGCTGTAACATCTGGTGGTAGAATAATTGCTTTAACTGGTGGGAAAACAACTATCACAGTTGAAACATATAATGGTATAAAAGATTCATTTGAATTGGAAGTGCTTATTCCACTTTCTTCTATATCTATTAATGTGAAAGATGATAATTTGATTACTGGCGAAAATAAAGCAAAATTTCCTGAAATTATTTTTACTCCAAGCGATGCTTATAATAAAAAAGTAATATATACAAGTGCTAATAAAGATATAGCTACGATTGATGACGAGGGTAATATTACTTTTAGTAATGCTGGAAAAGTAGTATTTTATGCAACTGCAGAAGATGGAGGTAGTAAAACTTCATATACAGTAACATATACTGGGGGTTATGTGGTAAATGCATATATTTTAGATGAATATAAAAACATAACTGAAGAATACTCTTTTAATAAAAAGGTTGATTTTGGAGTTAGTGTTTTCCCTGAAAACGCAAATCTACAAAATTTATTATTAGAATCTAATAATCCAAATGTTATTTGTGTTAAGAATAACGAATTATTTATTGTTGGTGGAGGCTATGCAACAATCACTCTTAAAGCTAGTACAGGTTCATCTTTGATTGTTGATTCTGCTGAAATATTTGTTTCAAGAGACATTGAAAGTATTAAAGCTGAAGATATCACAATAAATAAGCCTACTCATTTACTAGAATATACTCTTAGTCCTTCAGATAATACAGAAGAAGTAAGCTTTAGTCTAAATTCTGATTTAGCAACTATTGATCAAAATGGTTATATAGAATTTAAACAACAAGGAGTTGTTGAAGTTACTATTTCTAGTAAAAATGTAACTAAAAAGGTGGTTATTTCATATGTGCCTAATTCGCCTAAAATGCTTATGATAAATGAAGATAATCAAATTATAAAAGTAAATTACGGTGAAAGATTCGGTTTAGTACCTGATTTATCTTTAGGATTAGGAAACACCTCATATACTGTTTCAAATAAAAAAATCTTATCTTTATTTGGAGTGATTTTTACAGCGATTGATGGTGGTAGAACAACTATAACGGCAACTAGTGGAGATAAAACAGTTAATGTAATAGTAGATGTTATTAGATATGCTGATTATGTTGTTTTAGAAAGTGAACAAATTGATATAGAGTCTAAAAAAGAAATAGTGACAGGGTTATCAAGTCTAAAGTTAGATGCTGAAGTTGTTCCTTCGTCTACAACTGATAAAACCTTAAAATTTTACTCAAGTGATGAAGAAATTGCAACAATAGATAATAATGGTAACGTTAAATATTTAAAAGCAGGAACTGTTACATTCTATTGTGAAACTGTTAATGGTAAAAAAGATGAAGTAACTATTACATCTACTAATGGTTATATTAATGAGGTTAAATTTGATAAAAAGGATTATGTCGTTAATTTTGAAGAACAAAGAGAAATTAATCTTTCTTATAGTATTTATCCTAGTGGGGCTGGTTCAAATAATTTAAGTTTTGAGTCAAAAAACGAAGAAATTGCTACAGTTGATCAAAATGGTAATATTTCTATTTTAAAGGGTGGAAATGTAAAAATAGTTGCATTAGCTCAAAATGCTGATGGGTCAATTATTGAATACGTTATTAATGTAAAAATAAATAGAAAGGCTACTTCTATATCAGCAGAAAATATTGTTTCAAGTTCTAATGAAGTAGAAATAGTTTATGAATTAAATCCAAGCGATAATACAGATAGCGGTATTATATCTGTTAATTCAAGTATCGCAAAATTGGTTGATAATAAATTAATATTTAGTCAACCAGGAATAGTTAATGTAATAATCACTAATGGCGATAAAACTGTTTCAAAAGAAATTTCTGTATCATATATTCCAGATGATTATAAGATAGTTAAAATAGAAGAAGACAACCAAAAAATAGAAGTTAATTACTTAGAACAATTTGCGTTTATCTACGATTTATCATTAGGTATAGATAATCCTTTCTATAGTAAATACGATGTGTCTTCATTAACATTATCTAATAATGTTTTTACTCCTATTAAGGGTGGAGAATCTACTGTAACAGTTAATTTTAACGATGTTTCTTTAAATATTATAGTTAATGTTATTAGGGAAGTAGAAAAGGTAAGTTTTACTCAAAATCATATTTATACAAATGATGATATAGTAATGATTAGTGCTAATGTTTATCCAATGGATGCTACAAACAAAAAGATTACTTATACATCTAAAGATTTAAGTATTGCTACAGTTGATGAAAACGGATTAGTTACATTCTTAAAACGTGGGACTGTAATTATTACTGCTAAATCAAGTAATTTTATAGAAGCAAATATAAGTGTTGAATCAACATTTGGTTATGCAACTAAAATCACAGCAGATGATATATCTGCAGAATATGAAGAGAATAAAGAAATAACAGTTAATTATTTAATAGATCCTACATCTTATAAAGCTGAAAGAGTAAATGTGATTTTTGTAAGTGATAATGAAAATATTATTAAAGTTATAGAAAATAAATTATATATTGTAGGTGGTGGCAAAACGACTGTTAAAGTTTTTGCTAACTATGATGAGAAAACAACTATCTTTACAACTATTAATGTATATGTTTCAAGGAAAACTGAAAGTATTAGTATTTTAAACGAAAATATTGATGAATACAAAAACATATCAATTAACACTAGTGAAATAGAAATTATTTATCAAATAAATCCTACAGATTCTACTGAAGAAATAATCTTTACAGTTGATAATCCAAGTATTGCTTCAATAAGTAGTAGTGGTCACTTATCGTTCTTTGGTTATGGTAAGGTTACAGTTACTATTGAATCAGGAGAAATTATTGAGAGTGTATCAGTAACATTCGTTTCTGGCGATGCTGAAGGTATTTTAATTACTGAAAGTAATCAAACAGTAAAAGTAAATAATCTATCTAAATTTAGTTTTATCTTAGATATCCCTAATAAGCCATTTGGTGTTGTTGCTTTCTCTGGCTACGACGAAACTAAGTTAGAATATGATTCAGCTACTCAAGTGTTTACGGCTAAGGCTGGCGGAAATGTAGCTATAACTGTTACAGATTCTATTAATACTGAGACTATTAATTTAACTATAATTGAGATGGCAACAGATATTATTAATATTGAAATTGATGATTTAGATATTACTTCAAAAGAAATTGTTACAGGTAAAAAGGAACTTCAAGTTAAAGCTGAAGTTTATCGTGAAACTGCAACAAATAAAACAATCACTTATTCATCATCTGATGAAGAAGTTGCTACAGTTGATGCTAATGGTTTAATTAAATTTAATAAGTCAGGCTCAATTGTTTTAACATTACAAGTAGATAATATTAACAAGAAGTTTAATATTACTTCTACATATGGCAAGTTCACTTCATTTGAGATAATAAATGAAGAAATAAAAGTGGATTATGATAATGATAATTTAGAGTTTAAATTATCTTATACTTATTTACCAACAGATATTTCTATATCAGATTTATTAAATAATTTATCGTTTGAATCATCAAAAGATAGCACTGTGACAGTTGATAGTTCAGGCAACATTAAGGTTTTATGTGGTGGAAAAGCCACTGTTAAAGCTTATGCAAAACATGTTGATGAATATATTATTGAAGATGAAGTATTAATAGATATTTCAAGAGCAGCAACTTCTGTTGAAATAGATAATACTAATGATGGTTGTACAACTAGTGCAACTTATCAAGTTAAAGCAAATATTTATCCTAACGATAGTACAGATGATATAATTTATACATTAGATTCAGATTTGGCTACTGTAGATGAAAATGGTTTAATTACATTCAAAAAGCCAGGTTATGTCAATGTTAAAGTTACATCATTAATTAGTAACGTAACAGATACAATGAAAGTATCGTATATACCAAATGATAATTATAAAGAAGTATCACTTAATGATTTAAATGTTGAAGTTGAATATGATAAAGAATTCTATTTGTTATTAAATGAAGATTTAGGTTTAGGCGATTATTATATTTCTTTAACAAATCCTGCCTTAAGATTTATGTCTCTTCCATATTTATCTTTAGATGAAAATGACGGATTTACATTAAAAGCATTAAGAGGAGGAAATACTGTAATCTATGTGTATGGTATGATTGAAAATCAAATAGATACAGATAAGATTTATGCAATAACTGTAACAATAATTAGAAAAGCTGAATTAATAGATGTTGTTAGTGTGACTGATGACTTTGTTATTGGCGAAATCACAGGTTTAAAACAAGTTCAAATTCAAGCGACAATTGGTCCGGATGATATTACTGATAAAAGAGTTGTTTTCTCTTCTAGTAATGAAGAAATAGCAACTGTTTCATATGATGAAAATGGTATCGCAACAATTACATTCCTTAAAAAAGGTACTGTAGCTATTGGTATTAATTCATTTGATGGAAATACTTCAAACACAATAACTATAGAATCAACATTTGGATACATAAATGATATAGATTTATTTATTGGTGAAGAACAAATAGAAGAGGATTCTGTTTATGAATATACATATTCAATAGATGGAAATAATGAAATTGTTTTAGAAGTTATAATGGATCCTAAAACTGCTGAAAAGACAAATTTATCATTTGAATCTAGTAATTTAAATGTTGCTAGCATTGACAGTAATGGTGTAATTGCTGTTGTAGGCGGTGGAATTGCGTATATAACAGTTTATGCAAATGATGGTATAAATAGCAATTCATATTCTTTTGAATTAAATGTAGATAGATACATTACTGAAATTAAAGCTCATGATATTGAAATTAGTACTCCTAGTCAAATTGTTTCTTATGAAGAGTTGTTACCTTTAGACAACACTGAAGGAACAGTGTTATATAAAGTTGATTCAACTATAGCAACAATTAATGAGAAAACAGGTCATTTAGAATTTAGTAAGCCTGGTCAAGTAAAGGTTACTATATATTCAAAACTTGCTTCTAAAGATATATTAGTTACTTATATTCCTAATGAATCATACAATATTATTTCTTTAGAAAATCAAGTTGTTGAATTAGAATATAATGAATATTTATATGTTATTTTTGCAGAAGCATTAAATTTAAGTGAATACACATTGACAAGTACTAGTGACAAAGTTGAGATTAATGATAATCAAGTTAAAGCTATTGATGGTGGTAAGGCAACAATAACTGCAACAAGTGTTTATGATGAAAGTATTAAAATTGATATTATAGTAAATATTACACGTTATCCATCTAAAGTAACAATCAATAGCGAAGATATTGAGATAGATAACAATAGTAGTTTAACATCAAAAAAATCATTTAACCTTATTTGTGTATTAGGTGTTGGTACAGTTACAGTAGATGATGTATGGTTTGAAGTAGATGATGAAAATGTAGCAACGGTGATAGATAACACAATTACATTTGTGAAAGCTGGTAAGGTGACAATAACAGCTTTTGCTAAATCTCTAAATGATACAGCGGTTTCTTCATCAATTGTTGTTGAATCCACTTATGGAAAATTAAAATCATTTACTTTAGATTCTTTAACATCAAGCTCTATTATTCAATTAAATAATAAGAATGCAAAAGAATATACTATTAATATTGGTTCATATTCACCTGTTGATTATGATATAGATGCTGCTGATAAAGTTTATTCTTCATCAAATGAAAATGTTGTAACAGTTTCAAATGGTGTAATTAAAGTAACTGGTAATTCTTATGGTGAATCTTTAATAAGTGTAACAATTGATGGTATTACTACAAGCTTTAATTGTAATACAACTATTTATTCAAATGATATTAACTTCACATATAATGGAAATGTTGTTGATTCTAACTTATTATGGAAAGTAATAGGAAATACAGTTCAATTAGGTTATGTTCTTTCACCAACAATGGTTTCTAACGCTAATGCATCATTCAGTATTATAAGTGGAGATGCTACAATTACAAGTTCTGGATTATTAACTTTTAATTCAAAAGATGAAGTTGTTATTGCGTTAAGTAGTGCTGATGGATATTCATATAAAGAAATAATATTATCTAATGCTGAAGATATTACAGTAAATAATGTTAGTTTCTTAGATGAATCAGATAGTAAATATTATGAAGGTAAATATATCTTGGTTGAAAGAAATGATTTAATTACTGCTAAAAACTTTACAATTAAAGCCGTTATTAATGATAATGTAATTAATCCAGAAAAATTTGATTACGATATATTCACATTAAATTCTAATAACGCTAGTGTTACTATTACAACGTCTTCAACTCTTGCTGGTTTTGAAGCTTCAGTTGTTCACTCTTCTACGATTACATCATTAGAAGAAGCAGTTTTAACTATTGGATTTGTAGATGGAGTTAACTTTGCATTTACTGAAAATGCTGTTAATTATACAACAATTGTTTATAGAGCTATTTCAGAGTTAGAATTAGATTTAGATAATAGTAATGACGCTGAATATGGAGATCAAACAAATGGACTAAACTTAGAAAAGATTAGAGTGTTTGGTACATTATCAGCAAATGGTTATTATACATACAATATGGGTGTGTCTAGAAATCCTAGTGGAAATACAGATAAATTAAGCTGGTCAGTATCTGGTGAACTTGATACTGCAACAGTTGATGAAAATGGTAACATTACATTTAATGGTTCTGCATTTACAGGATATAAACTTGTAACATTATCAGTTCATGCTGATGAATTGGAAAAATACGGTTTTGTAAATTCTAGAATTATTACTGATTCATATACATTTACAGTAGTATATGGTTATAATATTTTTAATGAAACTGAATTTGGTGCATATAACGGACATAGTGTTGTTTTACATGAAAGTATTACATTTACAAGTAATTATTTTACAACATATGGTATAGGTATTAGTTCAAAAGTTTATGGAAATGGTTTTATGTTAGATTTCCAAAACGTAATAATTAATGGCGAAAAATATGAAGTACATTTCTATAATAATTTACAAAATGTAGTAATTAGAGGTGAAAACCCTAATTATTCAAATGGTGCTTATGATAGAAGTGGATATAATACAATTTTATGCTTCGTACCACCGATTGATGGTTCTACCGTTGCCACATATAAATATACTGTTTTTGAACATTATGGTAAAGGTTGGACAGGTGGAAATAATTCACATCCACGATTTATCGTATTTGAAAATTGTTATTTAAGATATGTAAAAGAAGTAGGTATTCAAGTTTCAAAAGATGGTGTTGGTGCAAATGCAACATTCTATAATACTATATGGTTAGACGTTGGTAGAACAGCTATTGATTTCCAATATTCTTCTTCAAGCAGTAAAATAACTATTAAAGGATTCTTTGATGTCCATAACTTTGTTGCAGCATCACAGTTTAGTGATGTTGAGATTAAGGTTGGAAGTTGGAGTTTGGCTGATGTAGTTGGTACTGTTGAGTCTTTATATGAAAGTAAACCAGCATATGCTAAGGACTTTGTTAATGGAACTACTGATGGAGCAAATATGAAGGCAAATATTGCGATTACGATGATATCTAATGGGCTTTCTAATGCATCTACTTCAGGAATTTATTTTGAAAATTCAAGTGGAGATACTGTAGATGCAAGTGGTGGAGCAGCTATTAATACTGGTTCAAATTATGTATACGATAGATTGGAATTTACTGTTAAAGTCACTTTTGTTTCAAGAAAAAATTATGCTTATATTTCACCTGTAGCAAATCTTACTCCTTCACATCAACCAAACATAAGTTCATTATATAGAATTTAAAAAGCGAAAAAATGGTTAGCAACATAAATATGCTAACCATTTTTATATTTTAAAAAAATAAAAAATATGTTATAATATGTAAAATTGGAGTTGATAAAAATGAAAATAAAAATTATAACAGATTCAACAAATGATTTAGGAAGAGATTTGTTAGAACAATTAAACATAGATGTTATACCATTAATAGTAAACTTTGATGAAGAATCGTATTTAGATAGTGTTGAAATTACAACAAAAGAATTATATGAAAAGGTTGAAGCTAAAGGACAATTACCAAAAACGGCTGCAGTACCTATTCAAAAATTTATAGATGTTTTTGAAAAATATATTAACGAAGGATATGAAATTGTTTATACTGGTATAAGCAAATCATTATCTAGAACTTTTGAAAATGCTTTTTTTGCGGCCCAAGAAGTAAATCCAGAAAAAATACATTTAGTAGATTCAATGAATCTTTCTACAGGTATTGGCTTATTATTAATGAAAGCTTGTAAATATCGCGACCAAGGTATGAGCGGTGCTGAAATTAAAGAAAGATTAGAGTCTGATCGAGAAAATGTAAAATCGCAATTTGCAATAGAAACAATGGAATATTTACATAAAGGTGGTAGATGTTCAGGTCTTACTAGATTTGTTGGTTCTTTATTGAAATTAAAACCAATTATTCAAGTAAGAGATGGGAAAATGGGTGTAGGTAAATTACCTAGAGGTAAGATGACTATCGCATTAAACACTTTAGTTAAACAATTAGAAGAAGATTTACCTAAATTAGATAAAGATGTAGTAATCATCACACATTCTTTAGCGTCTGAATATGCAGATTATATTAAGGAAAAGATTAGTGAATTTTTAGGGGATATTCCTGTTATTTGTACACAAGCAGGTTGTGTAATATCATCACATTGTGGTAAAGGAACAGTAGGTATTTTATACATGGTAAATGGAGATTAATTCTCCATTTTTCCATATTAATCAGGAGTGATTTTTATGAAATTTTTTAAACATTTAATGACAGTTCTTAAACATAAACATTTTGTTTTTTGGAATGCTTGGAGATTACATATTCCATGGTTAGGATTTATACATGATTTATCAAAATTCCATCCAACAGAGTTCTTTAGATCTGTTAAATATTTTGCAGGTGATAAATCACCTACAATTGTTGAAAGACAGTATAATGACGGTATTTCTCGTATTACTTTACATCATACACTACGCAATAAGCATCATTGGCATTCATCAGTAGACTTTTTACCTACAGGTATTATAATTGCCCCTATTGATTATCGTCATTCATTGGAATATG
Source organism: Candidatus Pelethenecus sp. (assembly GCA_045121295.1). Classification (GTDB taxonomy): domain Bacteria; phylum Bacillota_I; class Bacilli_A; order Acholeplasmatales; family Anaeroplasmataceae; genus Pelethenecus. The sequence goes on along the minus strand of JBGVFV010000040.1, from coordinate 2,462 downwards.
TATCTGATATTTTATCTGCAAGTAAGGTATACATGAAAAAAACATATACTATCCATAAAGCTTATGAATATTTTTATAATGAGTGCCCTCATTATCTAATGCATCCATTAAATAAAGAATTTATTTTATGGTGTGTTAGTGAGATAGAACAATATGGATTTAGAAAGATGAAGAAAAAATATACTAAGACAAAATACTATGAATTAAAGAAGAAGTATACTAATTCTGTATTTATTCCTTTTGATAAGTTTTCTTTAAGTTATTTAGATATTAAGGAGTGATGTTTAATGAGAATTAATATATTTCCAATAGTTTCATCATTACATGAAGAGACTAGAATTAATGAACAAACTGAAATATTATTAAATGAATTGATTAAGACTAGTAATCATGAGTTTAATATTGTAGGTATTGATGAATTATATGACGCTGATTTAAGCCTTATTTTAATTCAAAGTGGTGGTAGTGAAGGATTATTCCTTTCAAATTTCGATAAGTTAAAAGAACCATATTATTTACTTACATATGGTCATAATAATTCATTAGCTGCATCTTTAGAAATATTATCCTATGTTAAAGATAATAATTTAAAAGGAGAGGTATTACATGGTAATACTGAATATTTAAATAATAGAATTAACTCATTATTATCTAAACCGACAAGATTAGGTGTAATAGGTAAACCTAGTGATTGGCTAATTGCAAGTCAAGTTGATTATGAAAAAGCAAAAGAATTACATAATATTGAATTAGTAGATATTGATATCGAAGAAGTAGTTGAATTGTATAAAACAGAAGAAAACTATAATATATCTTATGATTTTGATGAAAAAGAAATCATTAAAGCTACTAAATTACATTCAGTATTAAGTAAAATAGTTAAAAAATATAAATTAGATGGCTTAACCGTAAGATGTTTTTCATTATTGGATAAAATCAATACTACAGCATGTTTAGGATTGGCATTGTTAAATGATAAGAATATAACTTCGACATGTGAAGGAGATATTCCAGCTATGATAAGTATGCATATTTTGAGTAAAGTTACAGGTTGTCCAGGATTTCAAGCTAATCCTAGTCGTATAGATGTAGTTGGTAAAAAGATGGTATTAGCTCATTGTACACTACCATTAAGTATGACAGAAAGCTATACTTTAGATACACATTTTGAATCAGGAATTGGTGTAGCTGTTAAGGGAAAAATGAAAGAAGAAACTATAACCATCTTTAAATTAAGTAAAGATTTAAAGAATTATTTTGTAACAACTGGTAAGATTATTCGTAACCTAAATGAATCAAATTTGTGTCGTACTCAAATTGAAATTAATGTAGATGAAAATGTTGAATATTTCTTAAGTCGTCCATATGGTAATCATCATATTATTGTTTATGGAGACTATAGACAACAAATAACAGAATATATGAGTAAGATTTAACATCCATTTTTGGATGTTTTTTCTTATTAAAAACGGATGAACGTAATGATTTAATTTTTATGAAAATTTTATGAAAATAAATCCATAATAGGATGAATTTATAGGTTTTTAGCTGTCAAAATTAGGTTTTTGATTGTAATTAGGTTTTTAATAAAAATTGATGAAATATATTAATTTTAAACCCACATATTTATTGTTTTGATTAAAAATTTGTACTAAATTAATAAAAAAAGTGGTTTTAATTACTATAAAATAGTAAACTTTATTGATTTTTTCCAAAAAAAGGTATATTATAAAATAGTATTATATAAGCTTTTTTAATATTATATTTTTTGAAAAAGTTGATTAATAAAAATTCTCTAGGAGGTAAAAGAGATGAAATATAAGAAATTATTTTCAAGTATGGTAGCAATGTTAATGACATTTGCTGTCAGTACAAGTTTTTTCAGTGCAAATGCTGCAACAACTGATGAAGTTGAAACAGTAGCAGATGTTACTGAATCTACTGAAACATTTGAAGGTCAAGCTGTTAGTAGTGAAGTAGGGGTTCTTAACGGCGAAGGAACTGAAGAAAATCCTTATTTGATTAACGACAAGAATGATCTTGAAGTTTTCAGAAATTCTGTAAATCAGGGTGAAACTAAATATAATGCTGCCGGTGTTTGGGTTGCATTAGGTGCTAACATTAACTTAAATGGTGAAGAATGGACACCTATCGGTTATATGGGTAAAACATTCAAAGGTTCATTTAATGGTAATGGTTGGACGGTTTCTAACTTGGTAATTACAAAAACATTAACTAACGCTTCAAAAAATAATGGTATTGGTTTATTCGGTAGAATTGACTCTCCTGCTGTTATTAAGAACATAACAATTGAAAATGTGGATATCACAGGTTCATTATATGTTGGTGCAATTGTTGGTTATGGTTATACAGGTAACGCTGTACAAAACTGTACAGTACAAGGTGACATTACTATTGATGCGTGGTGGTATGCTGGTGTTATCGGTGGTAATGGTTATGTT
>JBGVFV010000039.1:0-4075 GCA_045121295.1 Candidatus Pelethenecus sp. | reverse complement strand
ATGGATTTAATTACAGTAAAAGAAGCAGCTTCAAAATGGAATATATCTGAAAGAAGAGTTCAAAAATTATGCAGTGATGGCAGAGTTAAAGGTGCTTATAAGTTTGGTGCATCATGGATGATTCCCAAAACTGCAGTACTTCCAACTAATAAAAATAGTGAAACACCTAATTTACCAATGCCTAAAAGAACACCATTTTTAGATATGACAAATATCTATAATGAATCAGGACAAGCATTAAAATGCGGTGAGTTATTAGTGAATAATCATGAAGCATATGCATTATATGAAGCACAAATTGCTTACCGTAGAGGTGAAATAGATAAGGTTTATGAGAAAGCAAGATATTTCTTGAAATCTCAATCAGGCACTTTCGCAATCCTTGGTGGAGGCATGTTATTAGCACAATGTGCTATTTGGAGAGGAGATCTTGATTTATGGTTTGAAGCTAAAAAACATATTTGTGAAGCTCCTACAAAAACATCTGAAGAACGTGAAATTGTTTCATTAGCGTTAGCTATTGCCGATAGTTCATTATATGATAATAAAGACTTCCCATCTTGGTTTATAAAAGGAAATTTTGAACTTTTACCAGCTGATGCACACCCTGCAGCTAAGGTTTTCTATATAAAATACCTATATATGGCCGCATTTGGTATAGCTTCTAAACAAATTGAAGTTGATGGTGTGACAGGATTAGCTTTAATGAGAATGATACCAAACACTATAGAACCTCTTATTTCTCAAGCGGTGGTAGATAAAACTATAATTCCAGAAATCTATTTAAGATTATCTTGTGCTGTAGCTTATTATAATTCTGGTAATAAAGAAGATGCTATAAATCATATGGACAAAGCTATTAAATTAGCTTGTCAAGACAAGCTATATGGAATATTAACAGAATATGTAAGACATTTTAATGGTTTATTAGAAGAAAGAGTTAATATAATAGATGAATTAGGATGTTCAATTATTAAACATTTATTTAATATCTATAATTATGGATGGGCTAAAATTAGTGGTACTGTAAGAAATAAATTTATCGCAACTAATCTTACACCAAAAGAACATGAAGTTGCAAAATTAGTAGTATTTGGTTTTACTAATAAAGAAATTGCATCTATGCTAAGTATGTCTGAATCTTCTATTAAACAAACAATTGTTAGAATAATGAATAAGACAAATGTAAATGATAAAAAAGAATTTGTATATATTATCTAAAAATGTCTTATTTTGGAAAAATAAAGTTATAAAAAATGTCTAAAAAAAATAGTTTTAGACATCACATAATATAAAAAATAGTGCTATAATACTAATAGATAGGTATTATAGCTTTTTTATTAAGATATAATACCAAAAGAGATATAAAAATATAAGATGAGGTGTTAATTATGAAAAAAGATTTTATCATTTATTATGGCTGGCATGGCAGTTTTATCATTAGCTAGTTGTAATGAAAAAACAGGTGATCCACAAAAAACTCCGGGTATTACTGAAACAAATCCTGGAAATAATGGTTCAAATAGTCAAACTGAAAATGTTGAAAATTATTTAACAGGTACAGACGCAGCTAAAATATTATTAGCTCAAAATCGTCTTAATCCGCAAAAACTAAGTGATTCAGTAAACATATTTGATGGTGAACAAGTTTTCACAAATCTTGCTAATAAAATTAGAATGAATAAAAAATATCAAGATAATAAGGCAAACACAGACGTTACTATAACAGATGATAGTGTGGAATGGAAAAATTCAGATAAGAATTATTCTAATAGTATGTCTTATTTTGAAAATATTTCAGGTAATGTAGAATCTTCAGCTGAACGTGGTGCAGAGTTAATTAGAACAGTAAAAAGTACTATTAGAGTTGTAAACTGTTGGGTTAATATGGGTTACTACAATGTCTTATTATTAGTTGATGAAAATTCAGAAACTATAATTCAAAAATGTTCTGATTATGTTGATGTTTGTAGAAGATATACAAATGAACAAAATCAAGATGTTTATGAATTATATTATAATGGTGAAGTTGCTCAAAATAGAATGAAATATATTGAAAATACATTAGTTGAATACTTCCATGATGATCATACTACTGATTTTGAACATCATTTTATGGCTGATAATACCAAAGGATATTGGGATGTATATGGAGACTTATATAATAGTGAATATACAGCTACAGTTATTAAAAATGAACTTGTATATGATTATATAGGAATTTATGGAGAAGATTCACCAGCTATTTTAGATATCGTATCTAATGATAGATTAAATGATGTTATATCTTTAGATGGACATAATTTTGAACTTTCTGCTCACGCATTTGATGGAATTGATAAATTCGTTGTAGATATTGAATCAAAAGATGATATAGTTGATTATGTTGCTGGTGGTATGACAGGAAAGGTTTATAATCATGGTGGATTATACTATCCAGTTGGTTCTGAAAATGTAAAACTTGTTTTAGATAACGGTAAAGTGTTTAAAATAGGTGATAAAGAAGGAAAAGTGACTTATAACCGTGCATTTTTATCTGCAGATCATGCGATAGAATTATATTATCAAACTATTTCATTAAGAGTTGAAGGTGAAACATTAGAAGAAAAATTTATTAATTTGAAAGAATTTTTAACATCTAATGGTATTACATGTAAATATGATTTAGATGAAATATTAGATAATGTCATATTAGCATATGATGAAATTGCTTCAGAAGCTAAATATAGATTATGGAATGGTATAGTAGTTAATAGTCTAGAAAATGCAAATAAGGCATTAGAAATTGAAAAGTCTAAATTTGAGCCTTATAAAGATTTATTAACATCAATAGAAAATCTAGAAGTTATAGATATTGATGACCAAGATGCAATTAATAGTAAAATTGACTTTGCTGATGTTAAATCATATTCTCAAGAAAATGTTAAATTTGAAAATAATAAGGTTTCTATTAAAAATTTAAAATTAACTATTGATAAATCATATTTATTAGATAAAAAGGAAACTTATTCATTAAAGTTTGGATTAATAGATGCAGAAAATATTTTTAATGAAGTTATATTAGATGTCAAACTTGATGAAATTCCTTATAATGGTTTAGATAATTTTGAATTAACTTATAATGGAGAATTTGATTTAGTTAATGGTGGTATTGGAAAATATGTTTTAGCTGTATATCTTGCAACTAGCGAAGGCATTAGAATAAGTGAATTAGAATATGTTAAAGTTGATGAATATACTGAATACCAAACTAAAGATGTTGATCATGTTGTTACTGTTTCAAAAACTATAGAAAATTACTTATATATGGAAGTGGAAAAAAATCCAGATATTTATATAAGTGATAAATTATACTATATTCCTACATATGATGAATTAATGGTATATATGGGTTCACAAGCTAATCAATTTGGTTTAGTACCAGAAACATCAAAAATAGAAATTTTATCTGAAACAGAAGAATATGTTGAACTAGCTACTGATATAGTTAGTGGGGATTATAGATTATATTATCAATATTATACTAAAGAAGGATATAAAGATGCTTATGTATATGTGACTTTAGTGTTAGATGTTGTTGAATTTGAACATAAATGTGATTCTATAACATTAAGTGAATTAAAGGAATTATTTGCTAGTAAAACTGAATTAGGTACAGAATTTATAGTAGAAGTATATTCATTAACAGAAAATGCTTATATTGAAGTTGAAATAGATTCAGTAATCGAATCAGGTAGATATAGAGTTTCTTACACAAAAAATGTAGATGAAGTAGAATATACTGCATGTGTTTATCTTGATTTAATATTAGAAGTAGATAATGAAGAAACTTTAGAAAATGAGCCAGAAAATGCTCAAGCAATTTTAGAAAATAATGTTTAATTATTATACACCCATCTCTCTTTGAACCAGTCTTTAAAAAGACTGGTTCTCTTTCTGTGTGCCGGGCATGGCACTAATCTTACTGGTGAAAGTCCAGTCACGGGTAGTTTACCGCCAAGTGTAGCGAACCACAAGCCGAAAGCAGTAATGCTGGGGTGGAGGAAGTGGTGTAGCAAAGTTCTTGAGCCTACGA
>JBGVFV010000038.1:0-9639 GCA_045121295.1 Candidatus Pelethenecus sp. | reverse complement strand
TATTCTGAATATCCATACGGATTTCATAAACACATTTAAAAATGTAGGGTGAAAGGCCCTTTTTGTCGTGCCTTTAATTTAACTATAAATAAATCTTAAATATTTTGATTTTTATCTTGATTTATTTATAGTTGGCTCCTTTCTTGAATATTTAAAAAGAAAATGATAAGATACTATTCAGGGTAGTATATCTATCACTTGAGATTTGTTGGTTGCCGCCGACAAATCTTTTTCTTTTTCTACAAATATTATAGCAAAATAAAAACGCATTGTCAACCAAAAGGAATACACTGCGTTTTTTTATTTATAAACATATCAATTTTTTGTATGGGTTAATAAAGTTACTGTCTCGTCGTGCAGGCCCTTGTACTAATTTTGAACTGTAGATATCAACTGCTGCTCGTAATAGGAATTTAACAGTTAGTCTGCTTTAGCAATTTTTTATAAGTATTATCAATTAATATAGCACCCATCGGAGCGGTAAATAAAATTGACACTACTGCAGATGTTAATAGTATATCTCCACAAGCTAATCCTTCAGTTAATGCTATCGCACCTATAGAAGCTTGGACTGTTGCTTTAGGTAAATAAGACAATACTATAAATAGTTTTTCTTTCCAATCAAATTTTGTAGCAATCAAACAAACAATTACACCTAAGCTTCTAAATGTTAGTGCAATTATTATTAATCCTAATATCATTATACCATTATTAGAAAAAGCATAATTAATGTTAGTTGCAATGCCAACTAAAGCAAATAATAATATTTCAAAACCATTCCATAATGAATTATAGGATTTTTGAATTTCTTTTGATTCTTCTTTTCTTATTAAAGCTATAATTAATCCCATTATGATAATCGCTAATAATGCTGATACACTTATATAAGGCTTTAATATTTCCTCTAGATATAACATTCCAAATGATAAACCTAACATTAATATTACATTTATTATTGTGTTAGTTTTAATTTTTCTGATAATTAATGCAACTAGACATCCGACTATTATTCCTAATAAAGTCCCTAATATTATACTAATAGGAATTTGTATTATATTCCATCCATTAAATACATTAGTGGATATCAGTCCTTTAAAAGAATAAAACAAGACAATAACAAAAATATCATCAACTGAAGCACCGGCAAGAACAAGTTCAGCTACATTTTTATCTTTACCATAGCCTTCTTCGAGTAATTTTATCATTCTAGGAACTACTATAGCAGGAGATACTGCAGCAAGCACGCTTCCAAGTAATAGTGCTTCTAAATAAGTAATATTTAAAAATATTGGTGCAAATACTAAAACACCTATTATCTCAAAACAAGCAGGAAGAAAACACATTAATATCGCAGGTCTTCCAACCTTTTTTAAATTATTAATACTTAATGATAATCCTGACCTTGTAAGTATTAATATTAAGGCTATTTGTCTTAAATATGATGAGATACTTATAAGTGTTTCATCTACAATATTCAAAACTGAAGGCCCTATAAGAATACCTAATAAAATAAACCATATTAATTTAGGTAATTTGATTTTTTCAAATATTAAACCTCCAAATATACCAAGTGTAAAAATAATAAATAAACTTAAAAACATATTTTCAATCACCTCAAAATAAATAAAAAAACGCCAACACGAAAAAACGTGTAGACGTCATCAGCTAAAATAGCGGTTTTGCAAAAAGCAAGGGAGAACATCATTCCCACAATTATTATATAAAATAGTAACTAATCTTTCAATAACAATCTGTGAGATAACTTCTAATTTAACTGTCATTATTCACTAAATATATTATAGCATTTTATAATGAAATTTGCTATAATATAGGTAAAGATAGGAGTTGGTAATTATGCAATTACCATATATCCAACTTAATAACATTACATCCCGTAAGGCATAAAGCTTTACGGGATTTTTATTTTTGAGAAAAGGAAAGGTTAATGCTATGATAAAAGAAAAAGAAATTATAATTATTGAGAAAGATTACTTAAAAGACTTACAAAAAATTAAAGATACTATTAAGCATAGCCAAAATAAAGCAATGGTTATTGTAAATAAAACTATGGTTATCGCTTATTATGAAATAGGTACTATAATTAATCAAAGAAAAACTTGGGGAAATAAATATTTACACAAACTTGCAATTGATTTAAAAAATTATAATGGTATGTCATTAGCAAACTTAAAGAGAATGTCATTAATTGCTAAAACATTTACACCTGATGAAATTAGCTCACAACCTGTGAGCCAAATTCCTTGGGCAACATTATTAACACTTATCCACAAAACATCTACACACGAGGAATTATTATGGTATGCTAACTATACTTTGCAAAATAATTATTCTAGAACAGAAATAGAAAGAGAAATTAAACACGGTACATACTTATTATGCAAACAATCATCTGAAACCAAATTATCACAAATCAATCTACCTATAGATAATATGTTCAAAGATACATATATTATTGATTATCCTGGAATTAGTCAAGTTAATAATGAGAAGGAATTAAAAGATAAACTATTAGACAATATAATTATGTTTCTAAAAGATTTAGGTAAAGGATTTGCTTTAGTAGGAAAAGAATATGAATTAATTATAGAAAACTCTATTAGAAAAATCGATTTGCTATTCTATAATTATCAAATCCATGCTTTTGTGGTAATAGAAGTAAAATTCACAAAATTTGAACCAGAAAATATTGGTCAATTAATATTTTATGTCAATGCCGTTAACAACTATTTAAAAGATTCTATCGACAATCCTACTATAGGATTACTTTTATGTCGCGAGGCTGATAATGTCACCTGCAAATTATCACTCGAAGGTCTCACTCTCCCACTTGCAATATCCAAATATAAATTCATTGAAGAACTACCTGAATACTTAGAAAAGAAATTAAAAAATATAAAATAAAAAGTAATACCACAATATTGTAATATTACTTATATTTGACATCTATTTTTCGACTTTTGATAAGAGACAAACCGTCTCAACATGTGGGATACTTTAATAATTAACCTCAAAAAAGCTGGTCGCTATATTATAATTAACATATGACCAATTTTTATTTCATCTATTACCTAAAATAACACCTTGGTGGTTGCATAATTAACAGATGAGTATTTCATCTATTTGCAAGCACCACTCTAAGCGTAATATAAATAGATGTTTAATTTTTAATATATGTAACTGCTCGCTTAATAGGAATTTATCTATTAAGACTATCTTCTATAATCCTATATACTTTTTCAGACCAATCCCATATATCTTTACAATCATTTTCAATATAAATAATCTTATCATTTAGATTAGCCGGGATATATAATCCTAATATAATGGATTTATCTGTTCCAATTCGAATCAATAATTGTGGATATTATAGGGTTCATACTGGCCCAATCATTAAAACAGAACATCCAGAAGGTAGAAATGATTATCAACTTTTATATATCGCTCACGGAAAAGGTCATTTCTTCCTTAATGGAAAAGAAACTATCGTAACAAAAGGTAATATGGTTTTATTCCGTCCAGGTGAACCACAAGTATATTATTACTATGCTCAAGATAAAACTGAGGTTTATTGGGTCCACTTTACCGGATCACAAATTGAAGAATATCTTGCTCATTATGATATACCTCGTGATGAAAATGTTTTTTATACTGGCGCTTCTCCCGATTATCAATGGCTTTATAATCAAATGATTCAAGAATTACAATTAAAAAGAGCTAACCATGAAGAATTATTAAGAATTTTACTGCTTCACGTTTTATTAATGATTAATAGATACTTAAAAGAAGGACATCAATCTGGTAATGATGTTATGAATGAAGTTGAAAGGGCAGTTAATTATTTTAATGAAAACTATAATAAACCTATAAGTATTGAACAATATACTGAAGAACATATAATAAGTAAAAATTGGTTTATTCAATGTTTTAAAAATATTATGAAAGTTACTCCTATGCAATATATAGTTCAATTAAGAATATCAGTTGCTAAAAATTATCTAGAATCTTCTAATAAAAATATTACTGAAATTTCAGATGCTGTTTGATATGATAATCCTTTATATTTCAGTAGATTATTTAGTAAATATACCGGAATGTCACCTAAAGAATATAGACATAAATTCCATATGAAAAATGAATAATAATACAAAAAACTCAACCATTTACTTTTGGTTGAGTTTTTTTATTTATATACTTTATTCTTTGATTATTATATTATTATTTTCAAAATCAATAATATATTTATGTAAAGGTTTAATCTCTTCAGAAATAATTTTACTAGCTAATAATGTTTCAATATTTTTAGAAATAAATCTTTTTATTGGTCTTGCCCCATATTCATATGAAAAAGCACTATCTATAATATATTGTTTTAATGAATGAGTAAATTCAATTTTAATTTTGTTTTCTTCTAATCTTTTTACTAATTCAAGTAACATTTTATCAACAATTTTTATACATACATCTTTTGATAGCGGGTTAAAAGTGATTATTTCATCAATTCTATTTAAGAATTCAGGCTTAAATGTATGATGTAATAATGCATCAATTTGATTAAAGCAATCATTATTATTTTCTAATAAAATATCACTACCTAAATTACTAGTCATAATTATAATTGTATTTTTGAAATCAACTGTTCTTCCTTGAGAGTCTGTAATTCTACCATCATCTAAAATTTGAAGTAATAGATTAAATACATCTGGATGCGCCTTTTCAATTTCATCGAATAAAACAATTGAATAAGGATTTCTCCTAATGGCTTCTGTTAATTGTCCTCCTTCTTCATATCCTATATATCCGGGAGCAGCACCAATTAATCTAGACACAGAATATCTTTCCATATATTCTGACATATCTATTCTAATTATATGATTTTCCGAATCAAATAAAGCGTCAGCTAAACTTCTAGCAACTTCTGTTTTACCAACACCAGTAGGACCTAAGCACATAAATGAACCGATAGGCCTATTTTGATCTTTAATGCCAGCTCTTTGTCTAATAATGGCATTACTAACTAGTTCTAAAGCTTGATCTTGACCAATTACGCGCTTCATTAAAGTTTCTTTTAAATGAAGTAGTTTCTCTCTATCTCCTTGCATTAATTTAGATACTGGAATTTTGGTCCATCTTGCAATTATCTCAGTTACCTTATCTTCATCTACTACTTCACTTAATATTTTGTCTTTTTCATCATTAATGTTATTAATTTGCTTTTCAATATTAGGAATTATAGAGTATTGATATTCAGCAGCTTTATTATAATTACCTTCTTGTAAAAAGTTATCCAATTGGAATCTAGCTTTTTCTAATTCTTTTTTTAAATCATTAATTCGATTGATTTCCTTTTTTTCTAGTTCCCATTTTGTTTTTAATTCATCTAATCTTTTCTTAAATTCTTTTAATTCATTTTCGATTTTTAAAAGTCTTTCTTTACTTAATTGATCTTTTTCTCTAGAAAGTGCAACTCTTTCAATTTCTAATTGTAATATTTTCCTATTTAATTCATCAATTTCTGTAGGATTACTTTCAAGTTGCATTCTTATTGAGGCACAAGCTTCATCTATTAAATCAATAGCTTTATCAGGTAAAAATCTGTCTGTAATATATCTATTTGACAATGTTGCAGCACTTACCAAGGCTGCATCGGTAATTTTCACACCATGAAAAGATTCAAATCTTTCTTTTAATCCTCTAAGAATAGAAATAGTGTCTTCAACAGTTGGTTCAGTTACTAAAACTTTTTGAAATCTTCTTTCTAAAGCAGCATCTTTTTCAATATAAGTTCTATATTCATTTAATGTAGTTGCACCAATGCAATGTAGTTCGCCACGAGCTAACATTGGTTTTAACATATTTGATGCATCTAATGCACCATCCGATTTACCAGCTCCAACAATTAAGTGAATTTCATCGATAAACATAATAATATTACCATTTGATTCCTTCACTTTAGTTAAAACAGCTTTTAATCTTTCTTCAAATTCACCACGATATTTAGCACCTGCAACTAAAGCACCCATATCTAGTTCATAAATTGTTTTATTTTTTAATCCATTAGGAACATCTTCTTTTACAATTCTTTGAGCCAATCCTTCTACAATTGCAGTCTTACCAACACCAGGCTCACCAATTAAAACCGGGTTATTTTTTGTCTTTCTTGATAAAATCATTATGATGTTTCTAATTTCATCATCTCGTCCTATAACAGGATCCATTTTTCCGTTTTTAACTTCTTCATTTAAAATTCTACCAAATTTTTCTAAAATATTTTCATCGTTATTATAATCTTGCATTTGCATATTATTCACCCCTTTTTTAGCACTCTGTACTTCTAAGTGCTAATTATATTATACCACTATTTTTGGCACTGTCAAGTAGTGAGTGCTAATTTTGTTATATAAAATAAAAATCCTATGATTAGTTTAACCATAGGACTTGAAATTTATTCTTTTAATTACTATAATTTTTAGCCTGTGTCATAAATAATTTACTTTTTGAAGATATTTTCTAACAAATCCTAATAATACTTCTATTAATGTTACTACAATCCCACAAGTAATAGCATCTTTATAAACACCATTTTCTAAATATTTAATAATATAAGATACTGAATAAGCTCCAAAAATGTTTATTAACGCAGTTATAATACTTAAAAATATTAATGAAAAATAATATGGTTTATAAGCTTTGAAGGTAATACCAATAAATTTAAATAAAACTTTTTTAGGTTTATTCATTGCCATCAGCCCCTTCCTTATAATATTGGCCTTGGACTGTGAACATATGGTAATATTCTTTACCTAATTCCATCAATTCATCGTGTGTTCCATATTCCTTTAATCCTTCAGAATCAAAAAAAGCTATATGGTCACAGAATCTAGTTGATGAAAGTCTATGTGATATATAAATGGCTGTTTTGTGTGATACTAAGCTATCAAACCCTTGATATATTTCTGCTTCTGCTAAAGCATCTAGTGCACTTGTAGGTTCATCTAATATAACTACATTACCATTTTTATATAATGCTCTAGCTATAGCTATTTTTTGTTTTTGTCCACCAGATAAATCAACACCATTTTCATCTACTACTTTTAATAATTGGGTATCATATCCGTTAGGTAATGATTCAATTTTTTCTTTTAATCCTACCGCTTCGATACATTTTTTAGCTAATTCTAATTTTTCTTCTGATATTTCGTTTCCTAAAATGTTTTCCATTACACTACAAGCATAAATTTGATAATCTTGGAATACGGTAGAAAACATCTTATAATATTCTTCTTTTTTAAATTCTTTTACATTAATACCATTTATTAGTATTTCACCTTGATCAGGGTCAAATAATCCGCATATTAATTTTACAATAGTTGATTTACCTGCACCATTAGTTCCTACAATAGCAAGTTTTTCGCCTTTATGAATTTTTAAATTTAGTCCTTTTAAGATATATCTTTCGGTGTTAGGATATTTAAACCAAACATTTTTAAATTCAATTTCAACTTGTTCTTCTTCAGGTAATCTATTTAAAGTACCTCTTGTGTCATTTAAAGTATTGGCATAATCTGTAATTTCAAAATATAATGATGACATTTTTAAATCTCTATTTAAGAAACTTAAATCATCTACAAATGTTCTTAATATTGTTGTAAATGAAATTACCGCAGTTAAATATAATGAAACGTCTGAAATTGATAATATACCATCAAAATATCCTTTTATTATTAAAAAGTATGATAACCCATCTTATAACAATAAGACTAACAACCCTAATAATCCTACTTTGAATTCTTTATTTTGAACATCTTTTATAACTTTTAAATAAGATAAAGATTTACCCTTGTACTTATCCATTAAGGAATCTTTTAAATCAAAAACCCTAATATCTTTACCATATTCAAAATCAGTACATACTGTGTTATAGTATTTTGTTTGACGATAAAAATGTGATTCATCGTCTTTTCTTTTCATTTGATAATTAGTTACTAATTTATTTAATAAAGTAGTTAAAATTGTACTAACTAAACATATAACAGCAACCTATATATTAAATAAAGATAATAATATAAAGAATAAAATAATGCTTATTAGACCTTTAAATAATACATTTAAACTATTATAAGTGTGTTGGAATCCCATTCCATCACCGTTTAGAGCTTGTACAGCTGATTCGAATTTATCTTGGAATTCTGAATCTTCTACATTTTTATATTCTATATTTCGATATATAGTAATAACTTTATTGAATTCAGTTTGTCTCAACATTAAGAAATGCCCTTCTAAATAGGCTGATAAAATAAAACCTATTGAATATAAAACAACTGTAATTCCTATCAATATAGTAATTGATAATACTAAGTTTTGTTGTGTTGTAGAATTAGTTACAGCATCAATAATAACTTTAGTGAAAAATGAAGATATTACTGGTACTGTTCCTAAACAGATTGCGTTCACTATATATAAGAAATATAGTTTGCTCATTTTATTTTTTTTAATTAATTTTATTTGATTCAATAGTGTACTCAAATGTGAATACTTTTCATTTAAATCACTTTCTCTCATATAAATTGAAATAATTATACTCCTAATATTTTTAAAAGTATATATACTTCTATAAGTATAACGTTTTCTTGAAAACAATATTTTTCATTTTACAACTTGTTAATGTTATATAATTTTACTCTTCCTTTTCAATTTTAAACACATTTATAGTGTCAACATCTGGGCAACAAAAACAATCACTTTTTAATTTGCCATCATATCTTAAAATATCAATCATTGGAAAAAGCACATGCGCTGCCATAGGACATAATTTCCCTCTTTCTGTATCAAAGTCAAATGTATCGCCTACTTTATGACCTCTATGACATGGACAATTTCCTTTTTGAGCTACTATAGTAATTTTAATTTTCATAGTTTCCCCTCACTTATATATCTTTCAATATCTACGCCAAAGAATTTTTCATCTTTATTTAAGTTATCTAAAATAATATCTTTAGTAACTTTAATTGCGTGTTTTGTAGCATCTTCTAAATATTTTCCATTTAAGACATCACTAATTAAAATACTTGAGAAGATATCTCCAGTACCTGGAAAACGAACATCAACTAAATCAAATTCTATAGTAAAGAAATTATCTTTAGTGTGATCATATCCTATTACACAATTCTTTCCATCTACAAACGAACTTGTTATTACAACAGATTTAGCACCTAAATTTCTTAATTGTTTTACTAAGTTATTAGCTTCTTCAATAGTCAATTCTTTTTTTGCGCATAAACCATCAACCAAATAACAAGCTTCAGTATAATTAGGTATTAATATATCTGCATATGAAGATAATTTACGCATAATTTGAACATTAAATTCTGTTATACCATTATATAATTTTCCTTCATCTCCCATTATAGGATCAACTACAACTAACAATTTTTCTTTATTCTGATTCTTGATTAACTTTTCAATAATATCAATTTGTTTAGGATTTACCATAAATCCGGTAGATATACAATCAAATTTAAAACCTAAAGAATTCCATATGTCAACCGTTCTTTCCATATATTCAGTAGTATCTAATATATCAAATTTACCAAAATCTAATGTGTTCGAAACTAATGCAGT
>JBGVFV010000037.1:0-63843 GCA_045121295.1 Candidatus Pelethenecus sp. | reverse complement strand
AATTCTAATTTAGTGAATACTTCATCTTTATTATAAATATATTATTCACCCAAAATTTTTTATCTAATCTTCTATTTTTTCAATCTTAAAAACATTGATTGTATCAACGTCTGGACAACAGAAAATATCACTTTTTAATTTTCCATCATATCTTAATATATCTATCATAGGAAATAAAACATGCATTGCCATTGGACATAATTTTCCTCTTTCCGTATCAAAGTCAAATGTATCTCCTACTTTATGGCCTCTATGGCACGGACAACTTCCTTTTTGATCAACAATAGTTATTTTTACTTTCATAATTTCCTCTCACTAATATAACGTTCAATATCTACACCATAAAATTTTTCTTTTTTATCAATGTTATTTAGAATTATTTCTTTCACTATTTCCATAGCATGTTTGGTGGAATCAAACAAATCTTTCCCATTCAGCACATTACTAATTAGGACTGCTGAAAATATATCGCCCGTTCCTGGAAATCTTACATCTATATAGTCATATTCAATATTGAAATATTTATTTAATTTATTATCATAACCTATAACAAAATGTTTATTATCAACAACCACACTTGTAATAACTACAGATTTACAACCTAGCGTTTTTGTTTTATCTATTAAATATTTAGCTTCTTCTTTTGTTATAGAATTTTTACATTTATACAAATCACTTAAAAAACATGCCTCAGTGTAATTAGGAATTAATATATCAGCATAAGAACTTAATTTTCTCATTATTGACACATTGGATTCATCTATACCATTATAAAGATTACCATCATCGCCCATAATAGGGTCAACAACTACTAACAAATCTTTTTTATCTTGATGATTGTTAATTAGTTTTTCTACTATTTCAATTTGTTTTGGATTTATCATAAAGCCTGTAGAAATACAATCAAATTTAAATCCTAATTCATTCCAAATATCTACTGTTTTATCCATATAATCTGAAGTATCTAAAATATCAAATTTTCCAAAATCGAGTGTATTTGATACTAATGCTGTTGGTAAATATGAAACATCTATTCCATTTATAGATAAAATAGGTGACATTGCAGATAAGGCTATTTTACCAACTCCGGGCATGTCATTCACACAACATATTTTTTTCATTTTAATCACCTTCATCTAAGTTATATATTCTAATTTATTTAATTATTTTCCAATAACCTTTCTTATTAGTTCCTATTCTTTCAATATAGCCTTTTTCAACTAATGAAACAAAAACTCTTGATACTGTTCTACGAGATATTTTCAAATCATTCACTAATTGATCATAAGGAACTGAAGGATTATTTATTAACTCCAATAAAATTCTCTTTTCATTTTCTGTTAATTCTTCATTTATAAGATTTTTGCCATCGTTTTTGCCATCGTTTTTGCCAAATTGATTCATTGTTTCCATTACATTTTTGTTAAATGGAATAATTACATTAATATATGAATCGTGTATATCAAATGCTTCTTTACCATATTTTTCTACAATCATAGGAATTCCATGTCCAGTATGCTCAACAATTCCAAGTTTTAAGAAAATACGCATTAATACAGAATTTCTTGGATTACTTACACCATTGAAAAATTCTACTCTTGACATATCTTTTGGTATGCCACCATGTGATGTGATTTCAATTCTATCACTATAAAAAGATACTAAAGGCTCAGAAATAGTCCAATCATTGTGTACTATGGCATTAACTAAAGCTTCATTTACACAATCCATATCATATAAATACTCATCGATTCTTGGTCTAACTGTTGTATTTGTCTTACAAATGTTTTCAGCTACCAATCTATCTTTTAATTTTTGATATCCAAGTAAAATACTTTGATCTCCATAATCGCTTCTTTGAGAAATAGTCGCTTTGTTATCCCCTAAAAATTTCACGAAAATTAATGGAATTGAATTTTTATCAGATAAAAGTTCTGCTAATAAATTATATGATCCATCCATTCTTTTTAAATTATAAGTTGCATCAAAAGATGCATGATTTATATGAAGTCCTTTACTTACTAATAGTATTTTCATCATTTCAAAAGAAAGAGGAAAATATTTTGATGGAGCTTTTAATATGTAATCATTATCAATAAATGTATTTTTATATCTATATTCAATTTCTTCAGATGACATTTCCTTACAAGTAGTACCAATTCTTACTAAACATCCTTTAGAAGAGAAGCCATACTTCTTAATACAGTAAATTGGTTTAAATCCTTTATTTACACTAATCAAAATAATTTTCTTTCCATCTATAAAAATCAATTCAGATTTAATTTCACTTTGCGGATTTGGTTCAATTTGATTTGTAATACAATCTGAAACCATTCTTTGAGTTTCATCCAATTGTTCATCATTAACACCAACAACTTTACCATAATCAGTAATACCAATATAAATTTGACCACCATTTGTATTTAAAAAACTAACTAACTCTCTTGTTAACGTTTGAGTGTATCTTTCTTTTAACTCAATTGTATCCGATTCATAAAACATAAATTCCACCTCTTTATAATATTATAAATTATTTTTGCCAAAATATCAAGATTTTTGCCATTTTATTTGCTTGTTATTCATGTTTTAGGCACAAGAAAAAAAGTTGTTGTCATTTTCCACTTAAGTATTATGCTTCAAACTCATATATCTATAAAAACAAAAAAAGTTTGACACAATTGTATCAAACTTGCTTTTCTAAAATGGTAGGGGAGATGGGATTCGAACCCACACACCGGAAAGGCAGTTGATTTTGAGTCAACCGTGTCTACCATTCCACCACTCCCCCATATATAAGGTGGTATTTTAACCACCTATATTATACTACATTTCATTTAAAAATTTAATACCTAAAAGTCTTAAACCTTCATTTATAACAATTCTTGTAGCTTTTGCTAATGTAAAGTTAGAATTTCTTACCATTTCATCTTCTACATTTATTTTTTCAACTGAATAGAATTTATTAAAGCTTTGTGCAACACTTAATAAATATCTAGCAATAACACTTGGTGCATATTCATTTGCAGCTTTTTCAACTGTAGCCTTAAATGCAGCAATTTGCTTAACTAATTCGAAATAATGTGGTTTTTCGAACACTTCGATATTACAATTATTCATATCGAATTCTTTATCTTTTAAGATAGAAGCAATTCTAACACCTGTGTATTGTAAATATGGTCCAGTTTGACCTTCAAACTTAACAGCTTGTTCAATGTCGAATTCAGCATCTAAACCTCTAAAATTCTTTAAATCACCAAATACGATTGCAGCAATACCAACGTTTTTAGCAATTTCTTCTTTATTTTCTAATTCAGGGTTTTTAGCGTTAATTTGTTCATAAGCTAAACCAATAGCCTTCATTAATACATCATATAATTTATGAGATACACCTTGACGAGTTGAAATTTTCTTACCGCCAGTTAAATATAAACCGAAATTAACATGTTCAATGTCATTCGCAAAATCATAACCCATTTTACCAATAACAGTTTTTAATTGTGTAAAGTGTAATTTTTGTTCATTACCTACTACATATAAAATCTTATCAAATTTATATTCTCTTTTACGGTAGAATAAAGCTGCTAAATCACGAGTGATATATAATGAACCACCATCACTTCTTTTGATTAATGCAGGTGGTAAATCTTCACCTAAATCAACAATTTTAGCACCTTGATCTTCAACTAATAAACCTTTAGCTTCTAATTCTTCTACAACTGAATCCATTTTATCATTATAGAATGCTTCACCATTATATGAATCAAATTTAACATCTAATAAATCATAGATTTGTGCAGATTCTTTTAAAGATTCTTCTCTGATCCATCTCCATAATTCTAAATATTCAGGATCATTTAATTCCATTTTACGGAAAGCTTCTCTTGCTTCATCTTCTAATGAAGGATTATCTTTAGCTTCATTATGGAATCTAACATATAGTTGAGTTAATTGGTTGATTGGATCAGCCATAATTTCATCATGGTTACCCCATTTTTGATAAGCAACAATCATCTTACCAAATTGAGTTCCCCAGTCACCTAAATAGTTGATTGAGTATGTAGAATATCCACATTTTTGCATAATTAAGTTAATTGAATTACCAATCATAGTAGAACGTAAATGTCCTACAGAGAAACTTTTAGCGATATTTGGAGCTGAATAGTCTAATGTGATATTTTTACCATTACCAACATTTGAATTACCATAATTAGAATCTTCAGTTACAGCTTGTTTTAAAATGTTTAATGATAAAGCTTTTTTATCAATAACAATATTAACGAAAGCACCTACTGATGAAACACTAGCAATTGCTGTAGAAGATTTTTGAATAACAGGTAATGCTTCTTCTACAATTTGTGGCATTGGTTTTCTAAGTGCTTTTACCACTGTAAATAAAGGAACTGAAATATCACCTAATGTAGGATTTTTTGGTTCTTCAACTACTACTTGAATATCTTGATTATAAGTTTCTAAATAGAATTGTTCTAATTTAGCTTTAATTTCACTTTTAATTGCATCAATCATGATCTGACCTCCATTATAATAAAAATTAGAAAAACTGAGATTAAAATCTCAGTTTACTTCTATCTTACTTTTGAAAAGCTTGGTTGATAATTTGTGTCCAGTTATAATCTGTATAAGAAGTTGAATTGAAAACTAATTGACCATTCTTATAAACTAATAATGCTCCTGATTTCATTAAGTCTACTTCTTCAACACCTTCTAATACATTTTTATTGAAGATGTCTTTTTCATAACCTTCAACTGTAGCTTCGAAAATATCTTCATCGTCATCATTTTCTAAATCATCTTCGAATGTATCTACATATTCAGAAGATAAGAAATAAATTTTTTCGATTTCTCTATTTTCTGCTTCAGTATTAATAGTAACAAAATTACTAACAATTGATTCTAAGCTTAAAGTACCATATAAAATATAAACTGTACCTTCACCACTTAAGATTTCTTCAAAGTCTTCATATTCAGCATCTTCATATACTACATCTTCAGTAGTAATAGTTGCATGTTGAGTTTGATTAACTGTGTTGAATTCAGTGATAGCTTCATTATATTTTTCAATTGAACGATCAGTTCTATTAGGAATTGATAATAAAACTGTTGCTACAATTAATGCAACAATTAATCCTAATAAAATACCTAATTCTTTTGTGAATACAAATTTTGTACTATTTATCTTACCATATCTAGCCATAATATATAAAAATCCTTTCTTACTAAGAATTGAATTCTTGTTTGCATACGCTATGTTATTATAGCAAATCAAATAAAAATAAGCAAGTGTATTGAAGTAAAAAATATATTTTTTTATTATATAAAATACAAAAAGATTTTTTTCGACAATTAAAAATTAAAATAAACCTTTTTAACTTGTTAAAATAATATTGCTGTGTTAAAATTAAATTATAAAATAATTTATAAACGAGGTGTCCCATGAAAGTTTTATTTTGTGCAAGTGAAAGTGCTCCTTTCGCTAAAACTGGTGGTTTAGCTGATGTTATTGGAGCATTACCAAAAGCTTTAATCGAAAATGGCTGTGATGCAAGAGTTATCATGCCATATTACAAAAAAATAAAGGAGAAAAATAAGGCTGATTATATCGGATATGCTTATGTAAGAATCGCTAATAGATCTGAATATGTTGGTGTGTTTAAATCTGAACATGATGGCGTAACATTCTATTTTGTTGATAGTGATCGTTACTTCAACCGCGATAACTTATATGGTTATGATGATGACGGTGAAAGATTTGCATTCTTTGATTTTGCAGTATTAGAAGCAATCCGTGTTGCTGGTTTCTTCCCAGATATTATTCACTTAAATGACTGGCAAACTGGTTTAATTCCTTATATATTAAAGACTAATTATCATTATTATCCTGATTATAATAGAATTAAAACTGTATACAGTATCCATAACATTCAATATCAAGGTGTATATGGTATGGATTTATGGAAAATGTTATATATGCCATTCTCTCATTCATTAGAATTTGATAATTGTATTAACTTTATGAAAACTGCTATTATGGAATCTAATGTTGTTACTACTGTTTCTCCTTCATATAAGGATGAAATATTAACTGAACAATACAGTTATAGATTAAATAATATCTTAGGTTTAAGATACTTTGATTTATACGGTATTATCAATGGTATCGATACTGTTAAATATGATCCACTAAAAGATTTAACAATTTACAAAAATTATGATATCGACACAGTTAAAATCGGTAAACGTATGAATAAAGTTAAATTATTAGAACAATTTGGTTTAGAAAATCCAGATGCTCCATTATTTGGTTTAGTATCTAGATTAGTAGACCAAAAGGGTATTGACTTAATATTCCCAATCATTCATGACGTTATCCAATACAGTAATGCTAACTTTATTATGATGGGTTCTGGTGATGCTTTCTATGAAGATATGTTCCGTCAATTAGAAGCTGCTTATCCTAACCGTTTCAAATGTTATATTGGTTATTCTGATCCAATTGCTCAAAAAATTTATGCTGGTAGTGATATCTTCTTAATGCCTTCTAAATTTGAACCATGTGGTTTAGGTCAAATGATTGCTATGCGTTATGGTACATTACCATTAGTAAGAGAAACTGGTGGTTTAAAAGACAGTGTTATTCCTTTTAACCAATACACTGGTGAAGGTACAGGCTTCAGCTTTACAAACTTTAATGCTCACGAACTTAAAGAAGTTATGTTTGTTGCTATTAACACATACAATAACGATAAGGCAGCTTGGGATAAATTAGTTGTTCAAGCTATGGAAAAAGATTATAGTTGGTCTTCTTCTGCTAGAACTTATTTAGATATCTACAAGAAGATTTTATAAGAAAAAGGGAAAAGGGAAAGATTATATGGAAACTTTAGCATTAATTTTAGCTGGTGGCCGTGGTTCAAGATTAGATATCTTATCTGAAAGACGTTCTAAACCAGCAGTACCATTTGCAGGTAAATTCAGAATTATCGACTTTGCTTTATCAAACTGTACAAATTCTGGTATTTTCCAAATTGGTATTTTAACTCAATATTTACCATTATCATTAAATGAACATATCGGTGTAGGTAAACCTTGGGACCTAGACCGTCGTGATTCATTTGTTACATTACTTCAACCTAATAACTCTTGGTACGAAGGTACTGCAGATGCTATTAGAAAGAATTTAGATTTCGTTAAACGTTATGCTTCTAAATATGTCTTAATTTTATCAGGTGACCATATTTATAAAATGGATTACTCTAAAATAATTGAACAACATAAAGCTACAGGTGCTGATTTAACTATCGCAGCTAAGATTGTTCCTATGGAAGAAGCTAGTCGTTTCGGCATCTTAGAAACAGATGAAAATAACAAAATTAACAAATTCGCAGAAAAACCAAAAGAACCAAAATCAAATAAAGCTTCAATGGGTATTTATGTATTCTCAACTGATGCATTAATTGAAGCAATCGAATCTAATCCAAACATCGTTGATTTAGATTTCGGTACTCATATCATTCCAAAAATGATTGATGAAAAGAACGTTTATGCATACGAGTTCTACGACTATTGGATGGATGTAGGTACTTATGATTCATACATGGAAACAAATTTAGAATTATGCGGTGACACAGCGTTAAATTTATATGATCCTGAATGGAAAATTTATACTAAATCAGAAGACTTACCTCCTGTTAAAGTTGGTGAAAATGCCAAACTTACTCATTCATTAATTTCAAATGGATGTAAATTAGATGGTACTGTTGATCATTCTGTATTATCACCTGGTGTTGTAATCGGTGAAGGTTCTTTAGTTAAAAATTCTGTTATCTTAAATGACGTTGTAATTGGTAAAAACTGTGTGATTGAAAACTCTATCATTGATAAAGATACTGTTATTGGTGATAACTCAATCATCGGCCATGGAGATGACTATACTCCAAATAAAGATAATCCAAAAGTTTTATCAAGTGGTATTAATGTTATCGGTAAAAAACTTATTTTACCTGAAGGATTAATTGTAGAAAGAAATGTACGTATCTTCTCTTCTACTAATCCAAAAACTATAACTACTCATCACATTAAATCTGGTGAAACTTTAAAATAATAAACAACAAAAGGGGATTTAAATCCCCTTTTAATTATTTATAAAATCTTTTTTTCTTTTTACCATCATTCTTCTTTAATCTAGCAGCTATATCATCAATTTGAGCTTGACGTTTTTTCTTATAACCTGGACTAACTTTCTTAGGCTTTGGTACAAATTTTGCAGCTTGTTTTTGGTAATCAGTTTGAGGTTTAACTCTATTTTGACGAGTAGCACGACCCTTAAATGGAATTAATTCTTTATTTTTAATTTCCATATATATAGGGTCAATACCTTTTTTATTCAAGTTATCTAAATATGTATCATCTAGATCTTCATATAAAGAATAAACCACACCATCTCTATGCATTCTACCTGTTCTACCACTTCTATGTAAATAGAATTCATAATCCCATGGTAACTCATAATTAATGATATGACTTACACCTTCAATATCTAAACCTCTAGCAGCTAAGTCAGTAGCAACTAAGAATTGATATTTAAGATTTTTACAATCTGTTAATACTCTTTTTCTTTCTCTTGGAGTTAAGTCTCCATGCATCAATCCAACAAAGTATCCTTCATTAGATAATCTACCAGCAACATCCATAACTGTTTCTTTTTTGTTAGCAAAAATAATTGCGAAGTATGGTTGCATAGTACCTAATAAATCTAATAAAACTGTAAATCTATCTTTATACTTTAATGGAATCCAAGTATGCTCAATTTTAGTTTCATTAGTATTATTAATATCAACGAATACTGGATTAGATAAATACTTTCTAGCAAAATGTAATACTTTATCTTCCATTGTAGCTGAGAAGAACATCATCTTACTATCATTTAAAATTTTAGCAATAACATCTAAATCATCTTGGTATCCACCATCTAATGTCATATCCATTTCATCTACAACAAAATATTTAGAAGTATAAATTTTTAAAACATTTTCATCTACAGCTAAATCTTTAATTTTACCTGGAGTACCAATTACAATTTGAGGATTTGAATTTTTAAGTTTTTCTATTTCCTTAAGTCTATCTGTACCACCAGAGAATAATTTAATATCTATTCTTTCATTAGAGAATGAGGCGATATGTTGAGCTACCTTATAAATTTGTAAAGCTAATTCTTTAGTTGGAGCAATAATTGTTGCGAAAACTTCATCATAATTAGTTTCAACTAAGCTTTGAAAAATAGGTATTAAGAAAGCGTGAGTTTTTCCACTACCTGTTTTAGACTTAGCTAATATATTCTTTTGGTTATCTACAACATTAAATACTTCTTTTTGAACTTCAGTAAATTCAGTAAACTTTAAGTCTTTAATAGCTCTAACAATATAATCTTTTAATTCAAAATTATCAAAAATCATATTCATTACCTCCTACCCGCAATATATTACCATAAATTGATATAAAATATCAAGAATTATTTTTTCTTCATAAATAAAGCTTTTTCACCATACTTTTGTTGGAATTCTTTAATAAGATTATTAACAACATAATCTTTAGTGTCTTTATCACTAATTGTAAATAAATTATATTCTTTAGGAATATTATCTTTATCAACTAAATTTGATACACCAACACCTAATAATCTTAAACTTTCACCATTATAATTTGATTCAACAAGTTCAGTGACTATATCAAAAATTTCTTCAAAACTATTAAGATAATCATCAATTGATTTGCTTCTAGTTATAGTTTTAAAATCTAAATTTCTTAATGTTATAGTTACTGTTTTACAAGAGTAATTCTTTTCACTCATACGATTAATAACTTCTCTCGTTAATTTACGTAATTCATATAATATTTCTGTTTCTCCTTCTATTACTCTATCATATGTAACTGATGTAGAAATACTTTCAGAATTACTATGTCTATATGGATCTACAACATTACTAGAATTCCCTACTACATGGTTAATAACATACTTATATGAATTCTCGCCAATTAAATCTATAATTAATGACTTATTATTTTCATTCATAAAATCACCAATTGTTTTTATTCCATTATTAATAAGTGTTGGATAAGTTTTTTTACCAATACCAAATATTTCTTTCACTGATAAAGGATATAAAATTTCCTGTACATCTCTTTTACGTAAAACTGTTATACCTAATGGCTTTTTAATATCTGAAGCCATTTTAGCTAAAAATAAAGTAGGGGCTACACCTATAGAACATGATAATCCACATTCTTTTAATATTCTTAATTGAATTTCTTTAGCCACAACTAATGGATGTTTAATATTTGAAATCTCAGTTATATCTACATACGCTTCATCAATTGAGGCAACTTCTATTAATTTAGAATATTGTTTTAAAATATTTAAAAACATAACATGATATTTTTCATATATACTATAATCTAAAGATACTACCATTAAATCAGGAACTAACTCATATGCTTCTTTTAAACTCATAGCTGCATGTACACCCAGCTTACGTGCTTCATAACTAGCAGTTGAAAGTACACCTCTATAAGAATTTTCTCTACCAATAGCAAAAACTTTACCTCTTAAATGTGGGTAAATTATTTCAGCCACTGAACAAAAGAATGCGTTCATATCAACATGTAGTATTATTTTCACACTTTTTTTACCATTCATTTTAAAAAATCCTTTTATTTTTGATATTTTTATTATATAATACATATGATATATTTATTATAGCATTTTTTATGAAGTAGGTGAATAAAATGGCAAAAAATAAAAAAGAAAATAAAAAGAAAGCATATAAGAATCCAGCATCTACAAACTGGGGCAAAATCTTAATTGCTGTATTAACTTTAGCAATGGTTGGTGCTTCTTTCGCTATGCTTGTTTACTATATTGTACAAATGATTAGAGGTTAAAAACAAAAGCGCATTTGCGCTTTTATTTTTTTATAGTTATCCCCATATCTTCAAGCATAAATTCTAAATATATACCATAACCTTTAGTACTATTACTTAACAGTACATGAGTTACTGCCCCTATAATCTTATTATCTTGTATAATAGGTGAACCACTCATACCTTGAATAATACCGCCCGTATTATTTATTAAATCAGAATCAACAACCTCAAAAGATATCCCTTTGATATCTTTATTTTTTTGTCTTTCTAATCCAGTTATATTAATATCATAACTTTCAATTTTTTGTCCTGTTAGACAAGTCCATATTTCTGCCTTACCTAGATTAATTTCTTCTTTTGTTTTATATTCTAATAATTTCATATTATTAGTATCAAAGTTAGAATTTGTTTTACCATGAATACCAGTAATAGTGTTTTTATCAATTACACCAATTGGAGTATTTAAAATAGTAGCTTGTTTTTCTCCAGCCTTAGTTGATGTAGGTTTTATTATTTTATTAACCTTAGCTTCATAAATTAATCCTCCATATGAATCTTCATCATCTGTTATCTTATGACCTAAACTTCCAAATGTATTTGCTTCTTTTATATAATAGGTTAAAGTTCCTACTCCCATAATAGAATCTTTTACATATAAACCTAATGTATAATTGTCATCAGATAATACAGGTTTAATAACTGAATTTATCTCTATATTTTTTCTTGTTAATTTAATATTAACTTTTTTATCTTTAACCCTACTTAAAACATTAATTAATGATTTAATATCTGTTACTTTTTCATCATTAAGGCTAACTATTTTATCTCCTTCTTTTATACCAGCCTCACTCCATGGTTTATATAACTTTCCATTTTCATAAATACCATAGGACCCTATAACAGTTACTCCTGTATTCAATTTAATCCCAATTGATTCCCCACCAACATATATTTTATCATCTTTATCTAATTCATACGCAAAGACAGTAAATATACTAAAAGTAGACAAAATCATTATTATTAATAATATAATCTTTTTCATATTTTTACCCCCAAAAACTATTATTTACAAATTATCAAAATTAATATACCCAAAAAATAACAAGTGTGATATAATTCAAAAGGTGATAAAAGTGATAAAATTATGTACTATAGATTTAGATGGAACATTATTTGACAAAAATAAAAATGTTTCAATAGAAAACAAAAAAGCTATAAATCTTGCAAAACAAAATGGATGTCATATTGTTATATCTACTGGTAGACCATATCCAGGAATTAAAGACTTACTTAAGGACTTAAAGTTAAATGAACAAGGTGATTTCGTAATTTGTTATAATGGATCTAAAATCATAAACACATATACTGAAGAATATGTGTTTGTTAATACTATGACTGGTAAATCAGTTAAAGAATTATATAATGAATCTAAAAGATTAGGTGTTAATTTCCACGCATTTAGATTAAATGAAGAATTAATTACTGATGAATATAATCCATATACTGATGTCGAAATGAATATAAATCATATTGGTTGTACATTAGTAGATTTTAATAAGGATGTACAGGATGATGATTTATTCTTGAAATGTATGATGGTTTCATCTGAAGAAAATATAAATCGTATTATGAATGAGATTAATCCTATTTATCCAAATACTTATTCTATGGTTAGATCTGCAAAAATATTCTTGGAATTCTTAACTGATGGTATTGATAAAGGTTCAGGATTAGAATTCCTTAAGAATCATTTTAATTTAAATGATGATGAAACTATGGCAATTGGTGATGCTGGTAATGACCTAGCTATGATTGAAAAAGCACATATTGGTGTAGCAATGGCAAATTCATTTCCAAATATAAAAGAGGTAGCAAATTTCATCACTACCTCTAACGAAGAATCTGGTGTTGCATACGCAATTAATAAATTCATTAATAATATAGAATCTTAAGTTTTGCTTAAGATTTTTTATTTTCTATTAAACTTCTTGCATGATCTAATGCATATAAACTAATAGTATCTCCTGATAACATTAAAGCTAATTCTTTAATTCTATCTTCTTTATTTAAATAGTTTATATTAGTATATGTTCTATTATTTTTACTTTCTTTATAAATATGAACATGGTTATCGCCTATAGCCGCTACATGTGGTAAATGCGTAATACATAATACTTGTGTATTTGATGATATCTCATATAATTTATCTGCAATCTTTTTAGCAGTTTGACCTGATACACCTGTATCAATTTCATCAAATACCATTAATGAAAGTGTATTAGTTTTACTAAAATATGCCTTAAATGCCAACATAATACGTGACATTTCACCACCACTAGCCACTTTATGAAGTGATTTTAATTGTTCACCTTTATTAAAGTTAATAAGTAAATTAACCTCATCTATACCAGTTTCTGTAAATATACTAGAATTTAAATGGTCATCTAAATTTGGATTATTAAAATCCACCTTAAACTCAATATCTTGTAAATCTAATTCCTTACATTCTTTAATAATACCTTTTTCAATCTTTAAAGCTATTTGTTTACGATAATCAGATAAACTAATAGCTTTTTCTTTTAGTGTTTTATGTTCATGAATTACATCATTTAATGAATCTTTTAGCACTTCATCATAGTTATTAACCATATCTATTTCTAAAGTGATTTTATCTAAATATTCCATTAATTCATCTAAATTCATTTTATATTTAGCTTTAGCTTTTTCTATATCATTTAGTCTTTCAATTTTAAGATTTAATTCATCCGCATCAAAATCTAATGAATTAATTTGTTTAGAAATATCATTTATTATTTCTTCTAATATGTAATAACAATCTAATAGCTTTTCATTATGTTCTTTATATGATTCATCATAATCAGATATTTTAGACATATTATTAGCCGCACTATAAATATTATCTATAGTAAAATATTCATTATTTAATGATTCATAAGCAGTATTTAAATTATTAAATATCTTATCATAATTTTCTAATTTAGAAATTTCTACCTCTAATGTTTTATCTAAATCTTTTTCAAGATTAAGATTAGATAATTCTTCTTTTTCATACATCAAAAATTCTAATCTTTCAATACTTTCTTTTTGACCTTTTAAAATATGATTATATTTTTTTAATTTTTCTAAATATGATGCATAACTTAATAAATATGCATTTAATAATTTATCATATTTATTATCATTTTTAGGATTAATCATATTTAAATAATTATCTGGATTAAATAATCTAAATGTATCATTTTGTACATGTACATCAGCTAAATGTAAAGAGATTTGTTTCAATATAGTTAAGCTTACTGATGTGTTATTTATCTTAATAACATTTTTACTAGTTTCATATATTTCCCTATAAATAGTGATATCTTCTTTTTTTGGAATACCATATTTATCTAATAAAGTATTAATATCTTCATTTTTATAAGTAAACACACCTTCAATACTAGCATATGTTGTTCCGTAACGAATCATATCACTATCAGCTCTAGCACCTAATAATAATAAAATTGTATCAATAATTAAAGACTTACCAGCACCAGTTTCACCTGTTAAAACTGTCATACCTTCTTTAAAGTTAACACTTAAATCTTCAATTATCGCAAAATTTTTTACATTTAAGCTTTTTAACATGACTACATCTCCTACTTACAAACTTCTAAAATGTTAATCTTTGATTCTACATTTCTTTTAATATATGCCAAGAATTCCTTATTACCACTTCCGCCCAAAATTGGTGAAGGAATAAGTTTTAAAATTCCCATATTGTATTGTTTTAAAACATCTCTTACATTTTCTATTACCCTAATATGGGTGTTACGGTCTTTAACAACGCCATTTTTCATATGAACTTTACCAACCTCAAATTGTGGTTTAATTAGACAAACAAAACCATTAGTATCATCTAAGAATCTATCTACTGCAGGTAAAATCACTTCAATGCTCACAAATGATACATCCATTACCATAAAATCTATATGATGAGGTAATTCATATACATCTAATATATTAGTTTGTTCATAAACTACTACATCATCTCTACCAAGTAATGACTTATCTAATTGATCCGTTCCTACATCTACTGAATAAACTAATTTAGCTCCATGTTTAAGGCTACAATCAGTAAATCCGCCCGTAGATGACCCTATATCTAAAATAACTTTATCTTTAAAATCAAGATTGAATTCTTTAATAGCTTTTTCTAATTTAAATCCTCCTCTTGATACATAAGGATTTGATTCTTTTAATATCGTAACTTCATCAAATTCACTTACATCAAAATTAGGTTTACTTACAATTTTACCATTAATTGAGATTGCATTATCTTTAATTGCTGATTGGGCTTTATTACGAGTTGAAAACAAACCCTTTTCAACTAAATATACATCTAATCTCATTAGTCTTTTCTATCAAAATCAACTAAACCAAATTCAGTCATTTTCTTAATTACTAATTGCTCATTAGTATTTAATGTATCATAACAATCTTTAGCTAATTCTAATCCTTTTGTATATTTATTTACTGCATCTTCTAAAGAAATAGTTTTTTCTTCTAAGCCTCTAACTAATTCTTCTAATTCTTTTAATTTTTGTTCAAAAGTTTTATTTTCCATTATTTTTCACCTCAGTAACAGTACTTATTAAAGTACCATCTTTCATCTTAGTTTCTAATGTGTCTCCTACATTTACTTCTTTTATACTAGAAACAACCTTACCATCAACACTATTAATTGAATAACCCTTATCCATTATAGAAAAAGGATTTAAAGAACTTAACTTGTTTTCTAGTAATCTATATTCATTCTTTTTATTATTTAATATAGATTGAAGTAAAATATTTAATCTTTTCTTATATTGATCTAATATAATTTTATTATTTTTTAAAGTATTAACAGGACTTAAATTATCAAGTCTTCTTTCAAGATTATTTATATATAATCTTACGTTATCAAATCTTTGTTTTAATACTTTATTCATATAATCAACATTATATTTAATATTTTCTTTTAATACATCTATAGATGGTGTTGCAAGTTCAGCAGCCGCTGTTGGAGTTGCAGCTCGCATATCGGCAACTAAATCCGAAATAGTAACATCTATTTCATGACCTACAGCTGATATAATAGGTATTTGACTATCAAAAATAGCCATTGCTACTACTCGTTCATTAAACGCCCAAAGGTCTTCTATAGAACCTCCACCTCTACCTACTATTAATACATCACAAATATTTTGTTCATTAGCTAACTTAATTTGTTTTACAATATTATCTTTAGCTCCATCACCTTGAACAATAGCTGGATATAAAACAACTCTAGCCAAAGGATAACGACGGCTAATAGTATTAATAATATCTTTGATAGCCGCCCCTGTAGGAGATGTAATTACACCAACTGTATTTGGAAACATTGGTAATCTTTTTTTATACTTAGGATCAAATAATCCTTCTTTTTCTAATTCTTCCTTTAACTTTTGGAACGCTAAATATAAATCACCAACACCATCACTCTTAAGTTCCTTTATATTAAGACGGTAAGTACCTTGAGGTTCATAGACACTTACATTACCCTTAACAAAAACCTTCATACCATCTTTAGGTTCAAACTTAACTGTTTTAGCAAATGTCGCAAACATAATTACAGAGATGCTAGCATTTTCATCCTTTAATGTAAAATAAAAATGCCCACGTGAATTATGTCTAAAATTAGAAATTTCTCCTTCTAATAACACTTCTTCTAAATTATAATCGTGGTCAAATTTATATTTAATATATTTAGTTAAAGCTGTTACTGTTAAATAACGTTCTTCCACTTTAAACACTTCTTTCTTATTGTAAAGCTTTATTAATATTATCTAATAATCTGTTATTAAAACTTGTAGCTTTTTTATCCCCTTGATCAGAATAAATCTTTGTAATTTCTAAAGCTTCATTAATAATAATTTCTCTTGGTGTATCTGTTAACATTTCAGATACTGCAAGTCTAATAATAGCTTTATCAACTAAATTAAGTCTAGACATAGAATATTTAACTAATGTTCTAGATATAATATCATCAATCTTTTCTAAATTGATAGCACAGTTAAATGCATATTGATATGCTAATTCATCTTTTTCTTCATAAAAAACAAATTCAGCAGCATCTTCTAATGATTTGTTATCAAAATCCATTGTATATAAAATTTGCATAGCTTTAATACGTGCGTC
Source organism: Candidatus Pelethenecus sp. (assembly GCA_045121295.1). Classification (GTDB taxonomy): domain Bacteria; phylum Bacillota_I; class Bacilli_A; order Acholeplasmatales; family Anaeroplasmataceae; genus Pelethenecus. The sequence goes on along the minus strand of JBGVFV010000037.1, from coordinate 46,686 downwards.
TCTATTTTTCATAATATCACCATAAATAAAATATTTTTACTTAATTATTTTACCATAAAATACATACTCGTTTCAATAAAACATTAAAAATTATATATTTTTAATAAATTATAGAAAAATCTATAGTTTCATATCTTATATAAGCATATATTTTGAATATTTCATATATATTTTATCAAACATTTATGTTAAAATACTAACGTTAGAAGGTGATATCATGAAATCAAATAATATTCCAAAACATATAGCTATCATATTAGACGGAAATGGTAGATGGGCACAAAAAAGACTTTTACCTAGAGTAATGGGACATAGAGAAGGTGCTAAAAATATTGCCAGAATTGCAAAACATGCTGATAAATTAGGTATTTCCCATTTAACAGTTTTTTGTTTTTCAACAGAAAACTGGAATAGACCTGTTGATGAAGTAGACTTTTTAATGAAGTTACCTATTGAATATTATCCACAGTTAAAAGAAAAAATAGTTGATTCAAATATTAAAATTAAGGTTATAGGTAGACGTGATAGATTAAGACCTGATTTAGTTGATATTATTAAAGATCTTGAAAATTTAACTAATGATAATAAAGGATTAGTTTTAACGATTTGTTTAGATTATGGTTCTTATGATGAAATTACTTCTTCAGTTAAAAATATAGCTATGTTAGTTAAAAATAATGATATTAATATCGATGATATAACACCTGAACTAATTGAAAATAATTTATTTACTAAAGATTATCCTAAATTAGATTTACTAATTCGTACAAGTGGTGAACAAAGAATTAGTAATTTCTTATTATGGCAATTAGCATATGCTGAAATTTATTTTACTAATACATATTGGCCAGATTTTAATGAATCAGAATTAGAAAAAGCTATTAAAGACTTCCAGTCACGTAATAGAAGATTTGGAGGTTTAAATGATAATAAATAAACTTACCCCACAAGGTTTTTGTGGTGGTGTAAATAAAGCTTTAAAAACTTTAGATGAAGCTATCAATAATCCAAATACTATTAAACCAATTTATTTATTGGGTTCTATTATTCATAATGAACATATAATAAATGAATATAAAGAAAAAGGTGTAATTTTAATAGATGATAAAAATAAAACTAGATTAGAATTATTAGATGAAATATCTTTTGGTACCGTTGTATTTTCTGCACATGGTGTATCACCTGATGTATATCAAAAAGCTTTAGATAAGGGGTTAAAAATAATAGATACTACTTGTTCAAATGTAGCAATTATACATTCTAGAATAAAACACCATTTAACAAATGGTTATACATGTATTTATATTGGAAATAACCATCATCCAGAATGTGAAGGCATTTTAGGAATTGATGAATCAATTGTATTAGTATCTAATATTAATGATGTAAATTCATTGAACATTAATAACGATAAAATATATATTACAAATCAAACTACTTTATCATTATTTGATATAGAAGAAATATACAATTCATTATTAATAAAATTCCCTAACGCTATTATTGATAACAAAATATGTTTAGCTACTACATTAAGACAAAAAGCTATAATAAATCAAGATAAAGTAGATATGTGTGTTATAGTTGGTGATAAATCATCATCTAACACTTCAAAGTTAGTATCTACAGGGAATAAGATAGGTATAAATACAATACTAGTTGATAATTTAAATGAACTAAAACAATTTAATTTAAGAGGTATTAAATCTATTTCAATATCTAGTGGTGCTTCTACACCAAGTTATCTAGTAGATGAAATAATTGAATATTTAAACAAATAATGGAGGACAATTGTCCTCCAATTTATTTTATATACTTATATAAATTTTGATTTACACAATTCTTTACATCAGAAATTATTTTTTCACATGTTTGTTTATTTAAGTTATTTGCTAATCCTACTGTCAATAAATCAAAATCAGTTATATCTTTTCCTTTACCATTAACTGAAGTAGTATGTTCTCCATAATAAGTATTACTATATGTAAGGTCATAAGCTGGACTTAATCTATACTTTCTATCTACTGTATCGTATATAAAAGAAAAATTTTTAGTGTGATCATCCATATTATGAGAAAAAACATTAAAACACATTCTTCTAAACATTTCATATGCATCATCATTTCCAGATAAAATTCTTGTTAATTTTATTAATTCTTTATAATCCATACTAGGTGATCTATAATCTACTTCAAGTAATCCTGATACAGTAATAACATGTTGTCTTTTATTATTTTGAATATCAAATCTTTCAATTGCAAAATATCCATTATTTTCATTTGATTTTAATAATTTGGTCTTTGGAACATTTATACCACATTTTTCAGCACATTTAAAATATTCATATTCAATTAATCCAGAATCTTTTGAATCTACTGTATTAGAAAATTTTACAATCCAATTTCCAGATTCATCCTTTAATAGTATTTTTGGTCTGGCACCACCTGAAGAACCTGATAATTTATATATTTGATCTAAACTTGAACTTTCAATAGATTTAAGAATCTTACTACATTCTTCATTTATTTTATCTAAATCAATATCTGTATTTAATATTTGACCAATTTCTTTTACAGGTTCATATGTTAAAGCTCCCATACCATTTATCCCAATTAATGATAATCTATCTAATATAGAAAAATCACTTTTATTAATTCTATACTTTGTCATTACTCTATCTAATAAAAGATTACCCCAATTATCTGGTAACGAGTCTGAAAACACACCAAATAACCCATTAAAATGAGGCTTAGATGAAATTCTTACTCTACTATCTAAAGGTAAAGAAAATGGACTAATTGAAAAGCCATTTTTAACCCAGTCTTCATTATACTGAAAGGCAACATTTTTCTCTTTTGTTAAAGCTAATGTTCCAACCACTTCATTTTCATATTTAACTATTATTTTTTTAATCATCATTTAACACCTCATCTATACTTAAATATTCGACATTGGTAAACAAATTTCTGATTTCTTCAATAACATCTAAAGCAGTTGCAATTTTCACTAATGAGATTAATGAAATTTGTCCTGAAGATTCAAATCTTTTTAAAGAACCTAAACTAACATCACTAATTTTAGATAATTCTTCTTGAGAAATTTTTCTTCTTTTTCTAATTCTTCTTATTTTGTTTGCTAGTACCATTATTGTTTCTTCAGGTGTTTCCCATAAAAGTTTTCCCATTATCATCACACTCCATTATGTATAATATATTAGCTAAAATATGCGTTTATTGAGATTTTTAGTTAATATATTATCTATATATATTATACTACAAATATTAAAAAATTCAATCTAAATAAAATAAAACTCTCATAACCTATACAAAAACATGTATAATTATGAGAGCTTATAAATTACAATTCTTTAGTTACATTCCAAGCATCAGTTATAGCTTCTTTAATACTACCTACATTATTACAGTCACCTATCATATGAACTGTATTAGGTAATGATTCTAACATAGCTTTAAAATCTGAATCTACATGATAACCTACCGCAAAAACAAGTGTATCAGCATCACTTATTGTATGTGGTACACCATTTTGTTCAAATGAGATAGTAGTTTCAGTTACTTCTGTAACCTTTGCGTTACTATGAATCTTAATACCTTTATTTATCATTCTTTGAACTAATAAACTACGGCCCGCACCTGTTTCAGACAACATTATTTCTGGTGCCATTTCTAATAATGTAATATCACGATTACGAGGGAAACGGTCATTTAATAATGGTGCTAAATAATCTGCAAGTTCACAACCTACACTACCACCACCGATGATAACAATCTTACGACCTGGAAATTTTTTACCAGCTAAAATTTCATCAGCAGTAACTACATCTTTAAATACTTTAAATGGTTTAATTATATTTGGTTTAGCACCAAATGTTGCAATAATTTCATAATCAACGAATTCAGTCTCAATTAATTCTTTTGTCACTAATGTGTTAAGTCTAACATCTACATTTAAATTATCTAAACGTTTCTTCATATACTTAACAATCTTAGTTAACTCTTGTTTACCAATTGGTACACAAGCTAAATGTAGTTGACCACCAAGTTCACTCTTAGCTTCACATAATACAACTTCATGTCCGCGTTTTTTTAAGACATATGCAGCTTCCATACCAGCAGGTCCACCACCGATAACTAAATACTTCTTTTTAGTTTCTGCAGGTTGTAATGTATCTTCATTTAATAATTCAAATGATGGATTAACTGTACATGAAATACGTTTACCAAACATAATACCATTTAAACATTTTAAACAGCCTACACATGGTTTAATATCATCTTCTTGACCGTTATATGCTTTATTAGCAAATTCTGGATCACAAAGATTAGCTCTACCAATCATACAAGCATCAGTAAATTCATTTGCAATCATTTCATCTGCAATCCATGGTTCAATAATTCTACCAACAGTAGCAACTGGAATATTCACATGTTTTTTAATTAAACGCGTAGCTTCTGCATGGCTACCTTGTTTAGTTCCTGGTGCAGGAATAGCACTACCTTTTTTTATTGTAGTACCACCAGAAACATGAATCATGTCTACTCCTGATTCTTCTAATTTTTTAGCTATATATGTAGCATCATTAACATTTAGACCGCCATCACTATATTCGTCACCAGAGATTCTTACATCAATAATAAAATCATCTCCACAACGTTCTCTAATCTCTTTAACAACTCTTAATGTTAATAATAAGCGTCCATTAATGTCTCCACCATATTCATCACAACGTTTATTATAAAGCGGCGATAAGAAACCACCTAATAATCCGTGAGCATGGGCAGCATGGATTTCTACACCATCACCACCTGCAATCTTCATACGATATGCAGCATCACCAAATTGCTTAATAATTACTTCTAATTCCTCTTTAGTCACCGCTCTAGGTGCTGCCTTAGCATAATAAGGACCTACATTACTAGGAGCGATTAATTGAGGTGTACCTGGTAATGGGAAAGCCATATGTGCAGGATGGAATAATTGTGGTAATAAAACAGTTCCATATTTATGAACTTCTTCAAAAACCTTTCTCCATCCTTCAATATAACTATCATCATGAATAGACATATCTCCAGGTAAATACACATAAACTGGTTCAACAGTAACTACTTCAGTTACAATTAAACCTACACCACCTTTGGCTCTAGCACCATAATGATTAACTAATTCTTGAGTTACATAACCATTATCAGCTAAATTAGTTGAAATTGGTGGCATAAATACTCTATTTTTAATTTCTTTTTTACCTACTTTAATTGGTGAAAACAAATGCTTATACTTATTCATACAACTTCTTATATTATTAATTAAATTAATAATATTTACTCCTTTCCTACCACTAAAATAATTATATCATACTGTTTATTTTAGACAAGAAAAAAGAGAATTTTTTAATTCTCTTCTTTACATTTTTTTATAAATTTAATTAACAAAAATATATATAATACAGTAATTAGAGCTTGTGACATCATCCATAATATATTCCAAAACCAATAATACTCATTTCTTAAAATATGATTAACAAAATTAGTTGTGTTAATTGCTAATGATAAGAAATATATAGATAATAGAATAATTCCACTTATCATAAAAGATTTAATTTTTATTTTATAAATTTTTTTATAAACATTATAAGAATTAAAAATAAAAATACCTAAAAAAATAATTCCAAAAAAACTAAGACTTATTAATATCATGAAAACTGTTATATTTATATAACCAACAGTTTGTCCAATAGAATTCACTATAAATGGAATTAATAATAAAAATAATGCTAATCCAATATATATGTATATTTTATTTTTGATATTAATACTCACTATATTTGTTGAATCATTTGTGTCAAATGTGTTTTTTTTATCATCATTTGTTCCAACAACTAAATAATCTAAACTAGTATCAAGTTTTTCAACTAAATTAGGTAAAATATCAATTCCTGGTAAACTTAAATCATTTTCCCATTTACTAATTGTCTTATCACTAACATTTATTAAATCTGCCAACTCTTGTTGAGTTAAGCTTTTATCTTTTCTTAAGTGTGCTATTCTTTTTCCAATTGTATCCATATCCATGATAAATTCACCTCATACCTTTATTATAAAATATATAATAATTAATACCTATCTACAGTTTATAGAATTTCTCTACATATAGGAGAAAATGTTCAGAAATTCTGAACATTAACTAATCTTATTAATTATTTCTTCATCTGATAAACCATAATTATTTAATACTTCTTCAACTTTTCCATGAGGAAGCAGAGTATCAACATTAAAATTCATTGAATCAATATTTATACTGATATTATTTTTATTATAGTAATCTAATATAAGTGAATATAATGAACCATTATTAACAACTTGTTCAATAACTACTATTTTACTATATCTATTAGATAACTCATTTAACATATCATTATCAACTGGCTTAATGAATCTAGCATTTACCAAACCAACTTCTAAGTTATTATCTTTAATTAATTTTTCTAATCTAATTAAATCAGGTCCATAAGAAATCAAACAAGTATCTTTACCTCTTATCAATTCATCCCATGAGTTATCTAATATATAATCATAATCTAATGATGCTAAATCTACTATTTCATTACTCTTAGGATAACGAATAACAAAAGGTTTATTAATGTTAAATGCATAATTAAACATACCTACTAATTCTTTAGCATCCTTAGGCATTGTAACTATAATGTTTGGCATACCAGTGAACATAGAAACATCATATAATCCTTGATGTGTTTCACCATCTTCACCGACTACACCCGCTCTATCAATACCAATAATTACTCCTAAATCTTGTCTAGCTATGTCATTAAGTATTTGATCATATGCTCTTTGGGCAAATGTAGAATAATAAAGTAATACTACTTTTTTATTAGCTAAAGCCATACCAGCACTCATTACAGCTGCATGTTCTTCAGCAATACCAACATCATAAAAATCTTTTTTATATAAATTAGCAAATTTATCTAACTTAGCACCAGATTTCATTGCAGGTGTAACAACATAAAATTGTTGTTTTTCACGTTTATTAATTAAATATTCACTTACAATTTCTGAATAAGTATGTGAATTTAATACATTATTATTGACTGGTTTTCCAGTTTCAATATCAAATGGTCCAACACCATGATAATTACCAGCTGGATCATTTTCACTAAATTTATATCCTTTACCCTTTTCAGTTAAGATATGTAAAATTAAAGGTTCATTATTATTTTTGATTCTTTTTAAGGCTTTAATACACGCTCTAATATCATTACCTTTAATAGGACCATGATAATCAAATCCCATATCTTCAAAGATATTATCTTGTTGAACAAAAGCTTTAATACTACGCTTTACCTTATGAAGGAATCTATTAATAAAGTTAGGGAAAATAAAATTAAAGAATCTTTTTATTCCTAACCATACTTTAGTACCTCTAAGTTTTGATAAAGCCCCTGATAAAGCTCCTACTGATTTAGTAATACCCATCTTATTATCGTTAAGTATGATTATTGGTGCTAAATCCTTCTTAGAACCCAAGAAGTTTAACCCTTCTAATGCAACACCATTAACAATAGATGAATCTCCTATTAAAGATATAATTTTATTTTGTTTTTCTTCTTCTGCTATTAACATACCTGCCATAGCTGAAATAGTTGTTGAAGAATGTCCAGATTCCCATACATCATATTTTGATTCTTTTTTATTAATGTAACCACTTAATCCACCAAACTGTCTTAATGTCGCAAAATCCTTAGCTCTACCAGTTAAAATTTTATGAACATAAGATTGATGACCTACATCAAATAAAAATTTATCCTTCTCAGGGTCAAAAACATAATACATGGCTAATGTTATTTCTACAACACCTAAATTACTACTTAAATGCCCACCAGTTTTAGAAATATTTTCAATTAAGAACTTTCTAATATCTTCTGCAAGTATTTTAAGTTCTTTAATTGATAATTCTTTTATGAATGATGGATCTTTTATATCTAGTAAATCAACCATAAAAAATCACCTGTTTCTAAACTATATTATATATTATTTAAATCTCAAAAACAACAAAAAGAAAAAGAGCTAGGATAATAAAAAGGTTCCTAGCTCTTTTCCCTTCACCATCAACACCCGGACTTTCGTCCGATAATCTACCACCACTTATATGATACAACTTTTTAATACTTTTGTCAAATATTTCCATTATTAATATTCAAATTATATAAATACTATATAATGTAAGGAGGCGAATATCTTGAAAAAGACAATCACTTGTAGACCATGTAAAGAACAAAATAATTGGGAAATTGAAAACCAATACGGAACTGTTTTAGAAAAACATTACAATACAAAATCTGAATGTGTAAAAGCAGGACAAAGAATGGCAGCAGAATTTGGTGCTGAACTTATAGTTTCTGATGACACTGAACAAGACGAATAAATAAAGGGGCTAAATGCCCCTTTTACTTATCTTATAAATCCATCCAGCTTGGATCACTTGGATTAGATTGGAATTTAATTAATTTATTGATATCAGCTTCAGAAATATATCCTTCTTCAGCAGCAACTTTGATTAGCACTTCAAAGTTAGATAATGAATGGTTAATAACATTTGCTTCTTCTAAACGTTTTAAGCCTTTTGCTAAACCATAAGTGAAAATTGATGCGATACCTAAAACTTCAGCACCTGCTTCTCTTAATACATCTACTACTTCAATAGATGAACCAGCTGTTGAAATTAAATCTTCAATAACTACAACCTTCTTACCAGTTGGAACTACACCTTCAATTTGGTTACCACGGCCATGGTCTTTAGCACCACCTCTTACATAACCCATAGGTAAACGTAAGATTTCAGATACATAAGCAGCATGAGCGATACCAGCAGTTGATGTACCCATGATTACTTCTACATCTGGATAATGAGTTTTAATAACTTCTACTAAACCATTTTCAACAACATCTCTTACATCTACATAAGATAATGTTAAACGGTTGTCACAGTAGATTGGTGATTTAATACCACTTGCCCAAGTAAATGGATCATTTGGTTTTAAAAATACAGCTTTAATTTTTAATAAGTTTTTAGCAACTTGTACACTTAAATTTGACATATTAACAAAACTCCTTTACACATCTATTGTAAGCAGCAACTGGATCAGCTGCAGCAGTAATTGAACGACCAACAACGATATAAGTTGAACCTAATTCCTTAGCATATTCAGGAGTAGCAACTCTCTTTTGGTCATTTTTAGAATCATCAGCAAATCTAATACCTGGAGTTACAGATATTAAACCTAATTCTTTAATAATTGTAGCTTCAAGTGGTGAACATACTACACCTTGTAAGCCAGCAGCCTTAGCATTTAATGCATAATGTTTAACAACATCAGCTAAGTTTTCTTTAATTAATAATTCGTTTTCTAAAGCTTCTTGAGAAATTGAAGTTAATTGAGTAACTGCAATTAATTCAGTTTTCTTACCAGCTTCAGTTGAATCTAAACCACGTCTAGCAGCAGCCATCATAGCAATACCACCAGCAGCATGAACGTTTGTAATTTCAACACCTAATTCAGCGATGTTTCTCATAGCTTTTTCTACTGTATTAGGAATATCATGTAATTTTAAATCTAAGAAGATTTTAAATCCTTTTTCCTTTAAAGTTTTTACTAATTCTGGACCTTCTTTATAGAAAATTTCCATCCCAATTTTTAAATATGGGTTTAATCCTTCAAAATCTTTTAAGAAGTCAAATAAATCTTCTTTATTTTTGAAGTCACATGCGATAATTACGTCTCTCATTGTTATTTTGCCCGTTTTTGAAAACCTATAAAACTCTATATAGTTATAGAATTTTTGTTTCATTCCTTATTCAAAGAGCCTTGTTCAAATCAAGTGGTATGTACTCTCCTAAGGCGTCAATTCCGCACAAACGTATGCGTATTTAAGGTTTCAAATTTTTCCTTTCTTTTTTATTTTTAATTTATATTTATAAAATTTGCTAAATTTATAGCTGCGTTTAAATCTCTATCTAGTATTAATCCACATTTTTTACAATTATAAGTTCTTTTATCTACTTTCATTTCTTGTATATTTCCACATGCACTACATGTTTTGCTAGAGGCATAATATTTATCGGCTATAACTATAGCTGTTTCATATTTATTTACTCTACTCTCTAATAATAGTCTAAACTTTCTATAACAAGCTTCCGTTATATTTTTAGAAGCTTGTTTTTCTATATAGTCTTTATCTTTTCTAGATTCTTTATTAGACATTTCTTTAACATGTATATCTTCTAAGACTATTATCTTAGGTGGTTTAGATAATATATCAGTTATTATTTCATTATGATTATTATCTCTTAGATTTCTTAATCTTTTATCTAATTTAATAACTAATGATTTATTCTTTCTATAGTTTTTAAATAATTGAACTCTTTTTTTATTTTCTTGATTACTTACTAAATACTTTCTTGATAAAGATCTTTGTAATCTTTTCTTTCTTTTTAATATCTTTATATATTTTCTTGTTTTAGCTGCTTGAATATATCTAACATTCTCAGATGTAACAATTTCTTTATTATTTAAATCTATACCAATAATTCTATCATCACTTTTGATTCTATTTGTAATAGTTTCATCTACACATACTGTTATATAAAAGTTATATCCATCATAAACTACTCTAGGATTATAGTATTTAACATTTAAGGGAATACGATTCTTTTCAGCCATATTAACCCAGTTTAATACTAATTTATTAGTTTTAGTACTGTTTACTATTTTTTCTAATCTAACCTTTTTATCTGTAAATCCTATTTTATAAGGATCTACATAAAATGATTTATGTTTATCCTTATAACTTTTTCTATTAGGATATTTAGATAACTTCTTAAAGAATCTAACAAAAGAATTATAAGTATCTTTAACCATTTGTTTTAAGGCATCATTACTTACATCATAAAATAATGTATCTAAATGGTTCTTAATCATTTCTTTTTTTGTCATATTAATTCTTTTATTAATAACTTCATTATCTTTAAGTTTCTTTTGAATAGTAAACCATTTTCTAACATCACTACATGAAGGTAGTTTAGTTTTAGATTTCATAAATGACTCTAAATAATCATAAACAATGTTTTGACATTCAATACATTTATTTAATGTCGCTCTTATCTTAGTAGCTTGTTTATTATTAGGATGTATCATAACTTTATAAGTACGCATAGAATTCACCACCTTCTATGCATATTATAACACATTATATGTCCAAAATTTTGTACATATAAATATTTAAATATTTTTTTAAACAAATTTATATAGTCTTATAGGTTTAATTAATTAATATTATTTTGTCTTCCCAATAATTTCTTCTAAAGACTTAATATTATATTCTTCCATAACTTTTGGAAGATCTTCAATAATTGTTTTACAAACATATGGGTCAACTAAGTTAGCCGCACCTACTTGAACAAGACTAGCACCTGCATACATCATTTCTAAAACTTCATATGCATTACTTACTCCACCCATACCAATAACTGGTATATTAACAGCATGACTAACTTCATATACCATTCTTAACGCTACTGGATAAATACCAGGACCACTATATCCACCTTTTTTAATAGATATAATTGGTTCTCCAGTCTTAAGATTAATTCGCATACCTACTAAAGTATTTATTAAGCTTATCGCATCCGCACCAGCTTCTTCTACGGCTTTAGCCATCGCTACTATATCAGTTACGTTTGGAGATAATTTAACAATTAATGGCTTCTTACATATTGCCTTAACTTCTCTTACTAATTCATAAGCAGTTTTAGGATCAGTACCAAAAGCCATACCTCCACCCTTAACATTTGGACAACTAATATTTAATTCAATACCAAATACTTTATCACAGTCATTAAATTTTTTAACTGTTTCAACATATTCGTAAACGCTATGTCCACCAACATTTGCGATAACTAAATCATCATAAACTTTTGCAAGTTCTGGAATTTCAACATTAACAACATTGTCTACCCCTGGATTTTGAAGACCAATTGCGTTAACTAATCCTGCTGGACATTCAGCAATTCTTGGAAGTGGATTACCATATCTAGGTTCTAATGTAGTACCCTTAAGTGCGATACTACCTAAAATGTTAATATCATATAATTCAGCAAATTCATAACCAAATCCATAAGTACCAGAAGCCGGAATAATTGGATTTTTAAATGTATGACCTAAAAAATTAATTTTAGTACTCATTAGAAAATCACCTCACTTGCTTCAAATACTGGACCTTCTTTACAAACACGTTTTGGACCGTTAACAGTTTGAATTGAACAACCCATACAAGCACCAAATCCACAGCCCATACGTGCTTCAAGTGATACACAACCATTAGGATATGCTTTAGCTAAAGCTTCAAGCATACGTCCTGGACCACAAGAATAGTAATAATCCATAACTATATTATTTTCTTTAATACAGTCTAACACATTACCCTTAAAGCCCATATCTCCTAAATCTGTACAAACATATACTTTACATAATTCATTTAATTCATCTAAAAGTACAATATCATTTTTACTTCTAGCACCATAAACCAAAGTTGGTTTGATACCTAACTCATTAAACTTTTTAGCCAAATTAATCATAGGTGCAATACCAATACCACCCGCAACTAATACAGGATTAATATCAGTTCTAATTTTAAAACCATTACCTAATCCAACTAAAACTTTTAATTCTTCACCTGGTAAATATTGACTCATATCCTTAGTACCTAAACCTAATACCTTATATACAATATCAACATAAGTTTCACTGTAATCAGATACAGAAATAGGACGCTTTAAATAATATCCTGGTAAAGTTATATTAATAAATTCACCTGGATTTTTTATTTCAGTTAAATCACCTTCAAGACGCATCTTAAAAATATCTAAACCAACTTGTTCATTACTTGTTATTTTTAATACTACTTCTTTCATGTTTTATTCCTCATCGATAACTGAAATTTTCATTGTTATTTCTTCTAATACATCTAATAATACTTTAACAGTATCTAAACATGTAAACACTGGAACATTATTATCAATAGCAGCTCTACGGATTAATCTACCATCTTGAAGTGGTGATTGTGCATTAGCTGTATTAATAACATATGTTACATAACCTTTTTTAATAGATTCTAAAATTTGTTCAGAACCATTACTAATTTTTTCTAATACTCTAGTTTTAATACCATGTTCTTTTAAGAACTTAGCAGTACCTTTAGTAGCTTCAATATTGAAACCTAAATTATAGAAACGACGGATTAATGGTAATGCACGTTCCTTATCAGCATCACTAATAGTAGCTAAAATTGTACCATAGTTAGACACCTTCATACCTGAAGCTCTTAAAGATTTATATAAAGCTCTATTTAATGAATAATCATAACCAATTGCCTCACCAGTTGATTTCATTTCTGGTGATAATACTACATCCATACCAGTTAACTTAGTAAATGAGAATGTAGGAGATTTTACATACCAACGTTTACGTGAAGGTTGTAAACCTAAATAACCTAAATCTTTTAACTTAGTACCTAACATTACTTTTGTAGCAATATTTGCAACACTTACACCAGTTGATTTAGCTAAGAATGGTACTGTTCTACTTGAACGAGGGTTAACTTCAATTATTGATACATTATTATTTGCATCAACAATAAATTGGATATTGAATAAACCAATCATTTGTAATTTAACACCAATTCTAGTTGTATAATCTACGATAATATCTTTAACTTCTTGACTTAGTGAATATGGTGGATAAACACTCATAGAATCCCCACTATGAACACCTGTTCTTTCGATATGTTCCATAATACCAGGAATAAATACATCAGTTCCATCACATACTGCATCTACTTCACATTCTTGACCAGAAATATATTTATCTACTAAAACTGGATGTTCATTATCGAATGCTAAAGCTTCTTTAATCTTTTCTACTAATACAGCTTCTTCATGAACGATATGCATCATTCTACCACCTAAAACAAATGATGGTCTAACTAACACAGGATAACCAATTTCATTTGCAGCTTTAATAGCTTCTTCTAATGTATATACACCATAACCCTTTGGCATTGGAATACCAATTTCTCTCATAGCTTGTTCAAATAATTTACGGTCTTCTGCTAAATCAATACTATTAGCTGATGAACCATAAATCTTAACACCTGCTTTATCTAACTTAGAAGCTAAGTTAATTGCAGTTTGACCACCTAATGATACAATTACACCTTCAGGTTTTTCATAGTCAATAATATTCATAACATCTTCAAATGTTAATGGTTCAAAATATAATTTATCACTAATTGAATAATCTGTTGATACAGTTTCAGGGTTATTGTTAATAATGATAGCTTCATAACCAGCTTCAATAATACCCCAAATAGCATGTACAGTTGTATAGTCAAATTCAACACCTTGACCGATACGAATTGGACCACTACCTAATACAATAATCTTCTTTCTATTACTTCTGATTGATTCGTTTTCAGATTCATAAGTAGAGTATAAATATGGCGTATCAGAAGCATACTCACCAGCACAACTATCAATAATTTTATATACTGGATATACATTATTTTCTTTTCTATAGTTATAAATTTCTACAGCAGATTTACCATAGCATTTTGCAATGTATGAGTCTGAGAAACCCCATTTTTTAGCTAATTTAAATGTTTCTAAATTATTAGGATTAGCTTTTAATTCTACTTCTAAATTAACAATATTTAAAATCTTATCTAAGAAGAATCTATCAATTTGAGTTAATTCATAAATTTCATCTACTGTTACACCGCGACGGAAACATTCAGCAATTGCATAAATTCTTTCATCTGTGTGTAATTTAATCAAATCTATTAATTCATTTACAGATTTTTCTTTTAAGAATTCTACTTCTAAATGATCTACTTTTGCCTCTAATGAACGAATAGCTTTTAATAAAGATTCTTCAAAAGTTCTACCAATACTCATTACTTCACCAGTAGCTTTCATTTGTGTAGATAAGCTACGATTTGCATCAGCAAATTTATCAAATGGGAAACGAGGAACTTTAGCAACAATATAATCGATTGATGGTTCAAAACATGCTAATGTAGAACCTAATTTGATTTCTTCTAATTGTAAACCAATAGCAAGTTTAGCTGATACTCTCGCAATTGGGAAACCAGAAGCCTTTGAAGCTAATGCAGAAGAACGTGAAACACGTGGATTAACTTCAATTACATAATATTTAAATGAATATGGGTCTAAAGCGAATTGAACGTTACAACCACTTTCAATCTTTAATGCTCTAATGATATTTAAAGCTGCATTAGATAACATAGAATATTCTTTTTGAGTTAATGTTTGAGCTGGAGCTACTACAATACTATCACCAGTATGAATACCAACTGGATCAACATTTTCCATACTACAAATTACAATTGCAGTATCATTTTTATCACGCATAACTTCAAACTCAATTTCTTTAAAGCCTTTAATTGATTTTTCAACTAATACTTGGCTAACTGGAGAAAGCTTTAATGCATTCTTTGCAAGTGGTAATAATTCTTCAATATTATCAGCAAAACCACCACCAGTACCACCTAATGTGAAGGCTGGTCTTAAAATTACAGGGAATCCAATCTTTTCTGCAGCTGCCACTACTTCTTCAATAGTTGTTGCAGTTGTTGATTCAACAATTGGTTCACCAATTCTATTACAAAGATTTGAGAATAATTCTCTATCTTCTGCTTCACAAATAGCTTCATAAGTTGTACCTAATAATTCAACTTGACATTCTTCTAAGATACCTTTTTTTGCAAGTTGCATACCTAAGTTAAGACCTGTTTGACCACCTATTGAACAAAGTAAACCATCTGGTCTTTCATAACGTAAGATTTTAGCAATATGTTCAAGATCTAATGGTTCCATATACACTTTATCAGCAATATTAGTATCTGTCATAATAGTTGCAGGATTTGAGTTAACTAAGATAACTTCATATCCTTCTTCCTTTAAAGCAAGACAAGCTTGTGTACCAGCATAATCAAATTCAGCACCTTGACCAATTACGATAGGACCTGAACCAATAACCATAATTTTCTTAAGATCTGTTCTTTTTGGCATTTTTAGCTTCCCCCTTCTTTAAATTCATATTATTAACAAACATTGAATAAGCATTATCAACACTTAATAAATCTGGATAGTATTGAACACCTACTGTTAAATTCTTTTCATCCACAATACATTCAACTACATCTTCAAGTAAACCATATTCTAACACCTTTAATTGTTTGTTAGAAAAATCACTATTTTTGAATGCATATTGATGAGCGTGATTACGATTATAAACTCTACCATTTACAGTATTTTTAACTGAATGATTTAAACCATTTTGTCCAAATAACATTTTAACTGGAACTAAACCATAACTCATACCTAATAATGTATGACCTTGTCCAATGGCAAGAATTGGTAATTTACCTTTAAGCTGATTGATTAATTCAACAACTTCTTTATTTTCTAATTCAGGACCACTTGAAATTACAATGCCGTTAGTTTTGCTTTTCAAAATTTCTTCTACTGTAGTATCATAAGGATAAACAATAACATTACAACCTAAAGAATTTAAATTTTTAATTATACTTAATCTAGTACCTAAATCTATTAAAGCCACTGTATATAATGGATTTGCAGTTCTTGAGTACCAAACTCTTTTTGATGAAACCTTAGATAATAAATTTTCATTAATATCAGTATTGTTGATGATTTCTAAACATTCTTCTAATGGTTTATCAACATCTGTAATAACAGCTTTCATAGCTCCTTCATTTCTAATAACTTTAGTAAGTTCTCTTGTATCAATGTCAGAAATACCACTTACTTTATTTTCTTCCATTACTTCACCTAAAGTTCTTGTATATCTAAAGTTTGATGGTAAATCATTATACTCTCTAACAATTAAACCCTTTGCAAAAGTATTTTTAGATTCATAATCCTCATCTGTTAAACCATAATTACCAATTAATGGATATGTCATACAGATCATTTTATTTGCATTTGCTGGGTCTGAAATGATTTCTTGATAACCTACTACAGCAGTATTAAAAGTAATTTCAGCTACTACCTCATTTAAGCTACCAAATGCTTCACCTATAAAAGTTTTACCATTTGCTAATACTAATTTACGCTTCATATTTATAATAAACCACCTTTCCATTTACTATTGTACATACTGGATATCCAGTTAAATTAAATCCTATGAATGGACTATTTTTACTTAAAGAAACTATTTCATCTTTAGTATAAACTCTTTCATTATTAATATCTAAAACTGCAATATTTGCAGGACTTCCTATTTCTATTTTATTAACAGGTAGATTAAATATTTTTGCAGGATTAGTAACAAACCAATCAACAAATTGTTGATGAGTTGCTTTTCCTGTTTTAACAAAATATGTATAAACAACCGGTAACATAGTTTCTAATCCTAAAATACCATTTGGACATTTATCATATTCTTTTGATTTTTCTTCTTCACTATGAGGTGCATGGTCAGATGCAATAACTGTTGCGGTACCATCTAATAATGCTTCAATAGTTGCAAGTCTATTAGCCTCACTTCTTAGTGGTGGATTCATTTTCCAATTTGCATCCTTAATCATTGTTTCATTTAAAACTAAATGATGTGGAGCAACTTCACAAGTAATATTTGTATATCCTTCTTTATGAGCTTTACGAATCGCATCAAATGATTCAGCTGTAGACATATGACAGAAATGATATTTACAACCTATTTCTTTTGCAATTTCAATTTCTCTTCTTACGGCAACATATTCACCTTGTGGAAGTTTTGAATCAACTAAATCTTCTGCATGTGATGCTATAACAATATCTAACTCTTTAGCTAATTTACAAGCTTCCTTTAGAATTTCAATATTGTTTACACCAACACCATCATCAGTAATAGCCTTCACAAATTTAGCTAATTCCTTAATATCAGCCATTAATTCACCCTTTTGTCCTACTGTTACAGCACCATAAGGATAAACATCTGCTAAGGCTTTTTCTTTGATTAAGTTTAATTGTACATTTAAGTTTTCTACACTGTCAGGACATGGATTAAGATTTGGCATAGACATAACAGTTGTAACCCCACCTTTTAATGCAGCCATTGTCCCTGATTCAATTGTTTCTTTATGTTTATAACCAGGCTCTCTTAAATGTACATGCACATCAATAGCCCCTGGCATAACAAACTTACCATTACAATCAATGATATTATCACCATTAATTTCATCATCAATATTAACAATAATACCATTCTCTATTAAGATGTCTTTTTTTACTAACTCATTATTGATAATGATAAATCCATTCTTTAAAATCATAATTTACCATCCAAAATTTGACTGATAACAGCCATTCTTATATAAACACCATTAGTCATTTGTTTAACAATTCTAGACTTTTGACATTCAACTACTTCATCAGCTAACTCTACACCACGGTTAACTGGAGCTGGATGCATAATAATCGCATGATCTTTCATTTGATTAACTCTTTCCATAGTTAAGCCATAAGATTGATGATATTCTTCTACACTCATTCCCATTTTTTCTGTATGACGTTCAAATTGTACTCTAAGTAACATAATAACATCACATTCTTTAATTGCTTCTTCAACTGTTATATATTCAGCTGAACCATCATTAAATTCTGCAGGACCTGATATATAAACGTTCATACCTAATCTTTTCATTACTTCAATATTAGTATGAGCTACTCTTGAATGAGCTATATCACCTATAATACAGCATTTTAAACCTTCAAATTTCCCAAATTCTTCATATATTGTCATTAAATCTAACAAGCTTTGAGTTGGGTGATTAGCTTTACCATCTCCACCGTTAATAATTGGAATATTAATGTTCTCTAATTCTTTAAAATATTCATCTTGTGAATGACGTATAACTACTCCATCACAACCTATTGCTTCAAATGTTTTAACAGTGTCGTATAATGATTCTCCCTTACTTAAAGAAGATGCACCTGCATTGAAATCAATTACTTTAATATCTAAATTGTGCATTGCACTGATAAAAGAATAATGAGTTCTCGTAGATGGCTCAAAAAAAAGGGTTGCGAACTTCTTAGTTGGATAAGAAATAGACAACCCACGTTTTAAAGAGATAGAAAAATCAATTAATTCGACTATTTGTTTTACAGATAATTGTTTTAAAGTTACTAACCCCTTCATACTATACCTCCAAAAAAAATAGTTTTCCAATCTATACGACTAGAAAACTAGAATAATTAATAATATCTACTAGTAATTAAGTCTGTATAGACCTTAACTAAATTTAACTATAGGTATTATACTTTATAATATCTTTTTTTTCAAGGTTTTTTTACAATTTTCTTATTAATAATAAAAATTATTAATAAAAATGAAGCAGCAATGTTATTTTGCTGCCTCATCAATTTAACAAATTCTTTTAAGTTCTATTACTATATCATTAATAATATTACTTACTTCATCAGTAAACATATTATTAAATAACTTATTTAAATTAATATCAAAATTATTTGGCAAAATCTTACATTCATTTGAACATATACTTTGCATACGCTTTTCACCTGGATGAGTCATTTCATTGATGGCAAATACAACATCAAAATATGTTGCTAAAAATTCAGTTACACGATGATTTACACTAACATAGTCTTTTCTTTCAACGGCTTTAGTAATTTGCTTATCAAATGAAGGTAACATTCCATTTAATAATTTCAAACCATTAGAAATAATATTTTGTTTTAATTCTTTTGGATATGCAATATTATACTTTTCTTTAACTTTAGTTAGATTACCTGTTTTATCAACAATAATTTGACATGTTTTTAAATTATGCCACATACATGTAGTATAACTATTCCAAGCATTATGTTCTAAAACTATCGAATTTAACATATCATCAAAATCATTTAAATTGCGATATATAATATCCATATCAATTCCATCTTTTAAAGTGACGTCATCTTCTAATTCCCAAAAAGTATTACTTATTTCCATATATTTACAATATTTGGATAATATTTCTCTTCTAACAGTTTCATCTATGCTACTAGTAGTGTAAATATAAACATCATAATCAGATTTTTCATCATACTTTCCAGTAGCTCTTGAACCACCTAAAGCGATTGCTTCTACTTCATTAATTGAAGCTAATTCGTTGAATAATTCAAATACATCTACCATTTTTTACTCCTTAATTATATTTAAAATAATATGTCTAGCTATTAATATACCAGCTATACTTGGAACAAAAGAAACAGATGAAATAAATTCAGGTGAACTTACTGGTTCTTCTGTTGAAAATAAAACATCTACTCCTTTAATATCCATTTTTCTTAATTCTAATCTAATTTTTTTAGCAAGTGGACATACAGTAGTTTGATTAATATCTTTAATCATAAACTTCGTTGGGTCTAATTTATTACCAGTGCCACAAGAACATATAATCTTAACATTATTTTCTTTACATTTTTTGATAATAGCTAATTTACCATTAACATCATCAATACAATCAGCAACATATGAAAAAATAGAAAAATCAGTACTAGTTAAGAATTCTTCATTTACTTTTACATCATATGCATTAACCTTAATATCAGGATTGATGTCTAATAATCTAGACTTCATAACTTCAACTTTTGATTTACCAATCGTAGATTCTAATGCTATAATTTGTCTATTTTTATTAGTTTCATTTACTGTATCAAAATCAAAAATAGATAATTCCATAACACCAGCTCTAGCTAATGCTTCAACAGTATTACCACCTACACCACCTAAACCAAAAACAGCTACATGACTATTATTTAATTTAGTTAGTCCTTCTATCCCTAATAAAGGAACAGATCTAGTAAACATATTATTCATTAAGTAATGCCTCTAATTCATCTACTAATTCATTCATACGATTAACTACTGCCTTAAATGCATCAGTCTTAGTTAAATCAACACCAGCAACCTTAACAATATCAACAGGGTAAGTTGAACCACCCATGCTTAACATCTTAATATAATTAGCTAATGCTTCTTTATCTCCAGTTTTAACATTTTCATAAATAGCTAATGATGCTGCAAAGCTTGTTGCATATTGATATACATAATATGGTGAATGATAGAAATGTGGAATATATGCCCATACATTATTTTTAAGTGGTTCTGATTTAAGATCAATTCCATAATATTTTAAATATAATTCTTCCATAATACCTTGTAATGCTTCACAAGTAACTGGAGTACCATTTTCTACTAATTTATGAGCTAAATCTTCATAATTTGCAAATAATGTTTGACGATAGAATGTAGACATTATATTATCTAAAGCTTGTTGTAATACTTGAATCTTTTCAGCTTTATCATTAGATTTTTTCATAATATAATCTAAGAATAATTGTTCATTAAATGTTGAAGCAATTTCAGCTACGAAAATTGTATAATTAGCATTTTCATATTCTTGATTTTCATTAGAATATAATGAATGGATTGAATGACCTGCTTCATGGGCTACAGTAAACGCACTATCAAGATTATTATTATGATTAAGTAATATAAATGTACCTTCTTCATATGTTGATGTAGAGTAAGCACCTGTACGTTTACCATCAGTACTTAATGCAGATACTCTTCCATCTTCTAACGCTTGGCAAGCATGATTATAATAATCTTCTCCTAAGGCTTTACATGCATCTAATACCATTTCTTTAGATGCTTCATAACTGTATTCAGGGTTTGATTCACTAAATTGTAAAAATCTATCATATGTATGATATGTTTCAATACCAAAGTGTTTTCTTCTTAATTCAATATATCTTTTAAGTGGAGCATTATCATTACTTGCAACATCAATTAAAGAATAGAATACTTCACTTGGAATATTATTATGATATAAATGAGATTCTAAAATATTCTTATAACCTCTATTTTTAACTTCAACAAACTCTGATTGCATTAAACCATTATAAATAGTAGCAAATGTATTTTTATGTGTTTTATAATATTTATAAATAGCTTCAAATACAATTCTACGATCATCTTGGTTGTTTAAAATACCCAAATAGTATTGGAAATTAGATTCAGTAAGTTCTAATTCTTCACCTGTAGAAATAGTTACCTTAACACTATTACGATCAGATACAGCTAACTTATCATATAAGTCACTGAAACTATTTACAACATTACCATAATTAGCCATTAAAGCTTCTGATTTAGCATCTAAAAAGAAACTTTGACTTCTAAATAATTTTTCCATTTCATAGTTTAATACTTTTAATTCATCATTATTATTAACTATATTGCTAATAACATCTTTTCCATAAGATATAATTTCAGGACTTGTAAATGCCATTCTTACACTAAACTCATTATATTTTTGGAATACTCTTTGTACTTCCATGGCAGCGTTATTATCCTTTTGATTTAAATCATAAGACATAGATACATATGTAAATATTTTAGATAATTTTAAACCAAATTCTTTAGAAGCTCTCTTATATTCTACTAAACCTTCTTCTGTATTTAATTTACCTTTTAAACTTTCAATCTTTAAAACATCTTCATCTAATGAATTAAAGTCATTTAAATAATCTTCTTTTGTTTTATAAATTAATGTTAAATCCCAATTCATATTAATTACCTTCTTTCATTAATATATATTTTACTATATTTTATATTGAAAATAAAGTTTAATTAATTTAAAATTATAAATGGTGATTAATTTGAAGATAGTAGGTACAATAGTTGAGTATAATCCACTTCATAATGGACATGCTTACGCAATCAGTAAAATTAAATCAGAAACACAAGCTGACGTAATTATTGCCGTTATGTCAGGTGATTTTACTATGCGTGGAGAATTATCACTTTTTAATAAGTTTGAAAAAACTTATCAAGCTTTAAATATAGGAATTGATTTAGTTATTGAATTACCATTACCTTATACAGTTCAAAATAGTGATCTATTTAGTGAATATGCTGTTAAATTATTAAATTTAGCTAAGGTGAATGAAATATGGATTGGTTCAGAATCTAATAATAGCATTCTATATGAAAAATATTATAATGCATGGAATGATGAATCTAATCAAGAAAAGATTAAAGAACTAATAAATAATGGCTTATCTTATAAAATGGCTACTTCTACTATTATAGATTTACCAAGCAATGATCTATTAGGTTTTTCATATTATAAAGCTATTCGTAATAACAATTTTAATATATCCTTACATACTATTCAAAGAGTAGGTTCTGGTTATTTAGATGAAACTCCTAATATCTTCGCATCAGCTTATTCTATCCGTAAAGATAGAAAATTAATAAATGAATATTGTCCTAGTTTCATTAATAATGATAATATAAGAGAACAATCATTACTATTTAATCATTTAAAATATCAAATTATTAATACCGATATTAAAGATCTAAAGAATATCTTTTTAGTTGAAGAAGGTATTGAAAATAAATTAAAAGACATATATAAATATAATGATTTAGAAGAATTTGTTAATTCTTTAATATCTAAACGTTATACACGTAGTCGTATTCAAAGAATATTATTATATGTATTATTTAATATATCAAAAGAACAAATGAATTCTATCAAATCTAAAGAACCTAACTTCATTAGAGTATTAGGTTATACAGATAATGGATTATCTTATTTAAAACAAATAAAAAAAGATGTTAATATTTATACTAACATCAAAAATAATCAAAATGAAATCTTAGATATAACTATTAAAATTTCTAAAATATTAGATTTAATTTATAATCAAGATTTATTAAAATTAGAACAATCTAAACCAGTATATGTTAAAGGCAGCGAAAATTAATTCGCTGCCATTTCTTTTCTCATTAAATATTGATAGATAGCACAAATAGTTTTACCGTCTTTGATAACACCTGTTTGAATCATATTTATTGCTTCAGGAATAGTTACCTCTACCACTTCAACAAACTCATTTTCATCTAAATTAGTTTCAGTAATTTCATAATCAGTAACTAAATATACATAAATCTTTTCACTACAATATCCAACTGTAGGATAAATAGTTATTAAATGTTCACTAGATAAAGCTTTATAACCAGCTTCTTCTTCTAATTCTCTTAAGGCAGAAGCTTGTGGCATTTCACCTTTTTCTAGTTTACCTGCAGGTATTTCTAATAATACTTCATTAAATGCATATCTAAATTGTTTAACTAAAACAATTTTATTTTCTTTTGTCACACATAGTACTGCCGCACCACCACTATGGCGTACTATTTCTCTAAAAGCTTCATTATTATTTGGACATAATACTTTATCACGTTCTAATTTTACGATATAACCATCATAAATTACTTCACCATTTATTTTCTTTTCAATCATATTTAACACCTCTATCATAATTATTATAACATAAACAAAAAGACTAAACTACATTTTTGTAATTTAGTCTAAATTATATTAATCTAAAACTAATTCAGATACTTCTGGTTCTGGATCATCAAGAGTCATCCCTTTATAACCTTTTTTCTTTAAATTAATAAAGAAAATCACTAAGAAAGTTAAAGATAGTAATAATATTACTGTATTACTTATAGCCATAGATAAACCTGCACATGTTGTAGGAGCTAAATTAGGGAACACATTGTGTAAGAAAATTAATATAACAATTCTACTACCTATACGGCTAAAATTTAATACTGTTGATAATCCTGTTTTACCAAATCCGTATAATAAACCTAATACTGCGGCTGTAAATCCTAATGCAAGTATACTTAAAGAATCATATCTAAATATTTCTTTAACCATTACTTTATATGTATCTGATAATTTATCACTACTTGTAAATAATTCTACTAAATAATCTATAAGCACAAAACGCATTAAAACATAGCCTACTATTGATATTGAACCAACTAATATTAATGTACGACTAAAAGCTTTAACAGCTCTTTTTAGATTTTTATTTCCTAAATTTTGGCTAACAATTGTAGATTCTCCTTCTTCAAATGTATTAGTTGGAGATGTGATAACGCCACATATATTATTAGATACGCCTAACGTACCTACAATTAAACCATCTGTAGCAGCGTTCCAATAGTTACCACATAAACCATTTACTACTACTTTACCCATAGACATAATGAATTTTCCAAAGAAGATTGGAATTGAATATTTTAAAATTGGGACAATGTATTCTGATTTAGGGAATAAATTTTTTAAACTTATTTGTAAAATATTCTTTTTACCAAATAAAACTACAATACCAATACCAGTTAATACAGCCTGACCTATAATTGTTGCAAGTTCTACATAAATTATATCTTTAAGGTTAAAACCAAAGATAAATAAACATGTAAGTGCCATCTTAACAATTAAAACTAATAAATTAAGCTTTAATATTGATTTTGAATTACCTTTAGCTTTTTCTAAACCTATAAATACATTATTAATACCTATAAATGCTAATTCTAATAATTGTAATCTAAAGAATCCAACACCTATTTCTATTGATTCTGGTGCAATTTGACATAATTGCATAATTGGTTTAGCAAGTGGTACTAATAATATAATTAATATAATAGATAATACTATTGATAAGAAAAGTAAATTTGATGAAGCGTGTTTTGCATCTTTAACTTTTCCAGCACCATAAAAACGACTAACAAATACAGCTCCACCAGCAGCTAAACCACCACCAAACGCTGAAATAGCATTTTTTAATTGCCCAATTGAAGATACAGCATTTTGTGCTGTGGTTGAAATTTGAGCACAAATGATTTGATCTATTAAGTTATATGCACTATTAAATAATTGATATATAGCTAATGGAGTACAAATATATAATACTACTTTAAAAAGATTTCCTGATAATATCATTTCTCTTCTTTTAATATCCGATGTAACCATAAACTTCACCTTCTTCCGGTTATACATTATACTACTTTAATTTTAAAATAAAGGAAAAATTAACACAATTTTTATATAAAATAAAGGTGTTTCAAACGAAACACCTAAAAATTTTAGTAATTTTCTTTTCTTACTTCAAAATAAGCTTTTGAATGATGGCAAACTGGACAATCTTCAGGAGCATTTGTACCAACAACAATGTGACCACAGTTACGGCATTCCCAAACAGTAACACCACTCTTTTCGAATACTTGTTTTTGTTCTACATTACTTAATAATGCACGGTATCTTTCTTCATGAGCTTTTTCAATTGCTGCTACACCTCTGAATTGTTCAGCTAATTCATGGAAACCTTCTTCATCTGCTTCTTTAGCAAATGTATCATACATATCAGTCCATTCATAGTTTTCACCTTCAGCAGCATGTAATAAGTTTTCAGCTGTGTCACCTAATTGACCTAAAGCTTTAAACCATAATTTTGCATGTTCTTTTTCATTATCTGCAGTTTTTAAGAATAATTCAGCAATTTGTTCATAACCAGCTTTTTTTGCAACACTTGCAAAATAAGTATATTTATTACGAGCTTGTGATTCACCAGCAAAAGCTGTCCATAAATTCTTTTCAGTTTTTGTTCCTGCATATTTGTTTCCTTCTACTACTTTTTCAAAGAAAGAAGCATCTTTTTTACATTTTGGACAAATGAAGTCAGCAGGTAATTCTCCTTCATGCACATATCCACATACTTTACATACATATTTCATATAAAATTCCTCCTTGTATATATTATGTCTTAAATTAATTATACTATAATCTTAGCAATAAATAAACTAATTTTTTTCTAAAACTTTTGCTAAAACATCAGGTGAATTAGTAGTGATTACATCTACACCAATACTTACTAGCTCTTCCATTGTTTCTTTATCATTAATTGTCCAATATGTAATTGATTGGTTACGTTTATGAGCCATTTTAACAATACGTTTAGTTGCACAATTAACTTTAATTGGACCTAAATTATTAACTGTTTGAGTTTGGAAACCATGGAATTTAGGTGTATATAATGAATTTAAACTTAATAATCCTAAGATTAATTCAGGGGCTATCTTATAACCTAACGCACCTACTAATTGATCTTTATCTACTTCAATAATATGATCAACTACTGCAGTAGAGAAAGATATCATCATCGTTCTTTCTTTCCACCAGCTATATTTATCTAATAACTCTAATGCTAAATCAGCAGCGTGTTTACCTATTTCATTATCTTCTTTAATTTCTAAATATAATTTAAAATCTCTAGCTTTATTGTATCTTATTAAGAATTCTTCTAATGTCATAATTGTTAATCCAGATAAACCAGCTAAAACAAAATCAAAATTTTCATACGGCTTTTTACCTTTAGCATCAACAAAATTAACACCTAAATTATATTTTAATAAATCTAAATAATTAACATCATTAATTTTAACAGGATCCGCTTCCCCTTTAATACCAGTACGATTAATTGTTTCATCATGAATAACAACTAACTTATCATCTTTAGTAGTTCTTACATCTATTTCTACTATATCTGTATAATCTGTATCAAAGATAACATAATCAAAAGCTTTCTTAGTATTTTCAGGATTTAAATCAGCTCCACCTCTATGGGCACTAATAAGTGTAGTATCTTTTGCCATAAATGGATTTTCATCAATCACCTTTTTACAAGGAATAATATTAACTACTAACCAGAACCCTCCAATTAATATAGCTAATGCAAATAATGTTTTAATTAACTTTCTCATTTTTCTATAACTCTCCTATTTTTTATTCCAAATATAAATCTTTTAATTTATTTTGCGTTTCATTTGTAATGCCAATAGCTTCTTTAAGATAATTCATTAATGAACCATATTTTTCATTAATTGCTTCTATCATACTTTCAAGATAAATTCTTTTTGCATGTAACATAGATGTAAGTATTCTAGAATATTTTGGTAAAAAGAATAAAAATAATGTCATTAACAATTTTCTTGAACGATTATAGTGACGGTTAAAATAGTCACTCATCGCAAAATCATTTAAGATATCTTCTTCTTTAACTCCTAATAATGTAAGAATGAATAATGTTGTTATTCCAGTACGGTCTTTACCTCCATTACAGTGGTAAAGAATTGCGCCTTCTTTATGTTCTAATAAAACATTAAAAAATTCTTTAAATTGAGTTTGTGAAAATGGATCAAAGACAATACTCTTATACATATCTGTCATATATCCTGGTTCAATATCTTTTAGATTCATTTTTTTACTTTCTTTAAATAAAATTTTAGACATCTTCTTTTCGTGTGTAACACCAAAAAAAGCTTTGTTTAATAAAGGTAGATGTAGGTATTCAACATTATCTGGATAAATAATGTTACCAGCTTCATGAACTTCTACATCAGTTCTAAAGTCTAATATTTTAGTTATATTATATTCTTTTAAAAATGAATCTCTTTTATCTTTCTTAACCTTATTAAGTTTTCCACTTCTAATAAAGGCACCTTCCTTAACTTTCTTTTCATCAAATGTAGTAAATGAAGGAACTAATCTTGTGTTTCTAGCACCTTTTAATTTAATCTTTTTAATCATTGCATCACCATTAATCGTTGAATCTAGCCATCTTAATAGCTTTTTCCCAACCTTTTATTCTAGAAGTTCTTCCTTCTATAGACATTGTCGGTACAAATACTCTTTCAATCTTTTTATTATTTCTAATATCGTCTATATCTTTCCAATATCCAACATTTAAACCAGCTAAATAAGAAGCACCTAAAGCTGTAACTTCTACAACTTTTGGTCTAACTACATCCATATCTAAAATATCTGATTGAAATTGTAATAAAAAGTTGTTAGCTGAAGCACCACCATCTACATTTAATGAATTAAGTTTAGTACCTAAATCATTTTCCATTGCATGATATATATCATAAACTTGATAAGCAATTGCCTCTAAACCTGCACGAATAAAATGTTCTTTTGTTGTACCTCGTGTTAAACCAACAATTGTACCACGAGCATTAGGATCCCAATATGGAGCACCCAAACCTACAAATGCTGGAACGATATATACACCATTTGTATCTTCTACTTTTATAGCGTATTCTTCGGTAGCTTTTGCTGATTTGATTAAACGCATTTCATCTCTTAACCACTGTACTAAGGCACCACCAACGAATACTGAACCTTCAAGTGCGTAATCTGGTTTATCATTTACTGATGCAGCTAATGTTGTTACTAACCCATGATGAGATTTAATTGCTTCATCTTTTGTGTTCATAAGCATGAAACAGCCTGTACCATATGTATTTTTAACATCGCCTTTATTAACACATAATTGTCCAAATAAAGCTGCTTGCTGGTCACCAACAATTCCACTAATTGGAATACGTGCACCAATTTTTGTTTCATTTGTATATCCATATAAATGACTTGATGGACAAACAGTTGGAAGCATTGATTTTGGTATATCAAATAATTCTAATAATTCTTCATCCCATTCTAAAGTATGAATGTTAAATAACATCGTTCTTGAAGCGTTAGTATAATCTGTTGCGTGAACATGTTCCTTAGTTAGATTCCATAATAAATATGAATCAATTGTACCAAAAGCTAATTTACCTTCATTAGCTAAGTTTCTTGCACCTTCAACGTTATCTAGTATCCATTTTATTTTAGTGGCGCTGAAATATGCATCAATTACTAACCCTGTTTTATTATAAATCATTTCTGAGTAACCTTTTTGTTTAAGTTCCTCACAATAAGGTGCGGTTCTTCTACATTGCCATACTATTGCATTATAAATAGGTATACCAGTTTCTTTATTCCAAACAACTGTTGTTTCACGTTGATTTGTAATACCAATTGCTGCTATATGATTAGCGTTAGTTTTAGCTCTAATTAAAGCTTCACTAATAACACCTAATTGGCTACTAAGTATTTCAATAGTATCATGTTCAACCCATCCAGTTTCAGGATAAATTTGTGGAAACTCTTGTTGAGCCAATCCCATAATTTCACCTTGTTTATTAAAAACTATAGCTCTTGAACTTGTAGTACCTTGATCTAATGCTAAAATATATTTATTTTCCATCGAGTACACCTCCATCGTAAAATAAATTTAAAATAAATTTATCTGTCACTTTATTTTAACTTTTTATACAATTTTAGTCAATATATTTGGCAATATAACAATAAAAAGGCGGAAATGAATCCACCAATTAAATTATTTTATAATTTTATATACTACTAAAGTTTCATTTCCATCAATATATTCTTCTACTAATGTCATACCATTCTTTTCAGCCACTCTTCTAGATGGTAAGTTTTCTTTTGTAGTATAAGTATATAGTTCTTTAAATGTTGTGTTATTAAAGATATATTCTTTTACAGCCTTGGCCGCTTCTGTTGCGTAGCCATTGTTATGACAATCTAATCTAAAATGATATCCTATTTCAGGTCTAATCTTTTTATTGATAAATTGCATAGTAACTCCACAATCACCAATCATTTTTCCTGTTTCTTTTAAAATACATGCGAATAATCCAAATCCGTAAGTTTGGTAATTATCTAGATTCCAGTTTATCCAACGATTAACACCATTATCATCATATGGTTTTTCATAAAATTTCATATTAATAGGATCAGAAATAATTTCTTTTAAAGACTCAAAATCATCCATTGTCATATATCTTAGAATAAGTCTTTCAGTTTCAATTACCATAAAAACACCACCAATTAAAAATCTAAAGCTATTATAGCATTTTCTTTAATATATATAAATAGAAAAGGAGGAATTAATCCTCCTTAAAATTTTATAATTTTAATGATTATAATTTGTTAGCTACATCGTAAGCAGATTTAGTAGCATTGTCAATATTACATGGAGCACCATCAGCACAGTCACCAATGTAATGAACATTTTCACCTTCTAAGTTGAATTTAACTTTACTTGAAGCTAATGCATTAACAATAACATCACATGCGATGTCTTTTGTTTCAACTACGTTACCGTCTTTATCTAAAACAGAAACTGTAACACTACCATCATTGAATGATACTACTTTATGTAATGTTAAAAGATTAACATTATGAGCTTTGAAATCACCCATCATAGTAGGTAAAATTGTGCTTGATTCTTCTTTAGCAATCTTGTCAGCCATTTCAACGATTGTGATATTATGACCTTTAGCAGCTAAATATTCAGCAGTTTCAGCACCAACTAAACCACCACCAGCGATTACTACATTTTTACCTTCTAATTCTTTACCAGCTAATACATCCCATGAATCAACTGTTTTTTCAATACCTGGAATTGGAGGATGAGCATTAGTTGCACCTACTGCAACAATAATTTCATCATAATCATTAGCATTAGCTTGAGTGAATTCAGTATTTAATTTAATATCAATATTGTAATGTTTAATTACTTCATCATAGTAATCACAAATTCTTAACATTTCATCTTTTCTTGGTGGAACTGATGCGATTTTGATTTGACCATATAATTTATCAGTCTTTTCAAATACAGTAACTTTATGGCCTTTGATAGTTGCAACTCTTGCTGCTTCTAAACCAGCAATACCACCACCAACGATAGCGATATTTTTTGATAATGATGCAGGAGTAATAACTCTCTTATATTCATAACCGTTTTCAGGGTTTAATACACATGATAAGAATCTACGGTTTTGAATGCTATCTGTACAACCTTTATTACAACAAATACATTTACGAATTAAGTGTGTTTCACCTTTTTCTAATTTGTTAACGATTTCTGGATCAGCTAATAATGGTCTACCGAATGCAACGATATCGCATACGCCTTCTTCTAATAATTGTTCTGCCATTTTAACATCGATTACTCTACCTACGATAGATACTGGAATAGAAACTGCATTTTTAATTGCGATACATTCTTCTTTCATAAATGCATAATCTCTAGTACCCATTGCTGGAATAGTATCATTCATATTTCCTGTATGGTTAGCTTGAGCCACATGGATTGTATCTACACCTTCAGCTTCTAAGATTTTAGCTAATTCGATTGCTTCTTCTAAGATAACGCCACCTTTACCCATTAAAGAACCATCTGGTTGAACAGTAACGATTGGTAATTTATAATCGATAGCTAAATCAGGAGCATTTTCTTTAATAGTACGAACTACTTCTAATGCAAATCTGATTCTATTTTCGAATGAACCACCGAATTCATCAGTTCTATGATTTAAGATAGTTGAAGTTAATGAACCAACAATTCTATCACCATGAACTTCAATAACGTCTACGCCTGCTTGTTGAGCACGTTTTGCAGCTTTACCGATTTCGGCAATAATTCCTCTTAATTGTTCTACTGATGCTTCACTAATAAAATGCATCATGTCATGATGTAATTTAGCATAAGCGTCTTGACGAACTTTGCCAGCTTCAGCCATTTTTTGACCAAATAAAGCCATATCACCTGCAGCTTTTGCAGCTTCAGCTTCTTTCATAACCATCATAGATTGCATAATCATTCTACCTACACCAGGAACATCATATTCAGGGTGGAATAATTGTAAACCTAATTTAGCACCATATTTGTGAACTTCATCAGCTAATGCTTTATACATAGGAATTTGTCTATCATCAAATAATTTTGGAGTTGGAGATGCAGTATTAACTGGCGCAACATCACCAATAACGATATAACCTACTCCTCCTTCTGCTAATCTTTTATAAAAGTTAAAAGATTGTTCAACAATTGAACCCATTCTATCTTCATAACCTGTAGTTAGAGGTGGGAACATTACTCTGTTTTTAAATGTTGTGTTACCAACTTTAATTGATTCTAATAATTTCATTTTCATATACTCCTTTTTTCTATATATAAATAATATCATTACATATTATTTTTATCAATATTATTATTCACATTTAACAGTAAACGTTCTTTCTCCTTTATAGAAACCTAAATCATACTCTAACGTTATTTCTGCAATACCAGGTTTTGTTATTTTGAATTTATTATCTTATATAACAACAATATCACTTTCTGAATATAGTGTATAATTTATATTATTTATATATTGTTTTTGTTCTTCCCCATAATTAACTAAATTTATATATATTCCTGGTGAAAAATAATAATCATACAATTTAATTAAAGTCATATCATCTACATAAATATAGTTATAATCTCCATTATTTTCAAAACTAGAATATACATTTATATTTTCATATAATCTAGTACTATATGCCGTTTCTGATGAAATCCAGCCTTTAAACCCTAAATTTTCTAAACAATAAAAGTCAGTATCATCTACATATCTAAAATACATTTTTAATTCATCATTTAATACCTTATTTAATAATCTAGATATATTTGAACCATTATATAAACTAATATTACCATCATATAATATATCACTTAATGTTTCACCTTTTTTTGCTTTATAAGTAAACAATAATTTATTTATATGATAAAAATTAACATCTATTGTAGGAAAATAGGTTACATTTATGGATAATGAATTATATTTTTCATTCTTACAATAAACACCACGATTATTAGAATGAGCTAAATTCCAAACAAAATCAAACCTTATTATATTTTGAAATTCACCTTCGAATGATATATTCATTTTATATCTTACTTTAACATTCTTTGAATCAAATTTTTCCATACTAATTTCTATTGGGTCTTCAATTACTTCAAATTGTGAAGGACTCACAAAAAAAATAAAAGGATTTCTTTTATATGTTTTTCTTGTCATTTTAGCTTCAAAATATATGACATATTTTTCATGTGAAGTAAGTTGATATACACCATTGTAACATTCAATATCATCGCTAAATTCAACATTTGTTATAATAGGATCTTTAACATTATAATCTCTAATTCTTTTTATTATGTATGGACTAAAAATTGCTAAAACTAATAAAGGAATTGTAATACATATTATTAATATAATTTTCTTCTTCATAGTATATACTCCTTGAATTTTCTCAATCATAACAACTATTAACGTTGTACCTTAATAAATAAATGTCATAAACATTCTTTTGCTAAAGCACAAAACTCTCCCTTGAAACCAAAGGAGAGTCATTTATATAATAGTCCTTTGGTGCAACTATTTAACATCAAGGGCTGCTTTCTAATTCAATTTTATCATTTTTTGTGTTAATTGTAAATAAATCATTTTAAACCATTAAATCCATTTTACAATCTAAGACTTTTATTACCACAAGAAACACAGAATCGTATAACTTAATATTTTAATTTTCTAATAGCATTTTGATTTTTATAGAACACATGCTAGTAAACTACACTTTGCCACCTCTAATCATTTAAAGGGGCGTACAAAAATAAATAATATAAGCTCATATAGCAATCACCATAATGGGTAACTGTTATATGAGCTTTTTTAGTTATTATTATTTTAGTATTAACACATATAATTAACTAACTTCCTATATCAATTCTTTTTCCTGGCATTAAATAACATTTAATATTTATTTTATCCTTTAAAATGCTAATTAAACTTCCTATTGAATCAGGAAATTCAGTAATATTTTTAATTATTTTTAAATCCATTTTATTAAAAATATAAAATGGTGGGCATGCATTATTTGATTTTATATTTAAAGGTTTTTCGAAAAAGTTTATTAATATATTATTGTCTATTATAGCTTGTCCTGTTTTAGATAGCTTGTCACCATTGTATTCTTTATAATACATAATAGTAGATACCTTATCAAGTAAAAAATAATCTATAAAACCACTTATATCAAAATCTAATATATTATCACTAGCCATAACTAATACATCGTCAAATATATTATCTATACCTAATAATAGATCTTTAACAGCCCCTAATCTATTATCTGGACATGTGCTACCATCATTTAACAAGGTTATACTCAAATTATTCTCAATAATATATTTTTCAAATTGCTTATAAAACTTATTGTTTGACACCAATATAATTTCATGTATTTCAGGATGTTTCAAATTATTTAAAATGTAATCTAAAATCACACCATATTTATATTTTAACAGCGCTTTTGGACAATTCAAAGTTTTTGGATATAACCTAGTAGCATATCCCCCTGCTAATATTACAACTTTCATATTGAAACACCATCACATAATGAAATTGGTAAGATTTTGAATTCTTTTAAATCAGGGTGTTTTGCTAAATATTTTTTTGTCATTACTTTATTGACATAATCAAATTTATCACTTTCTATAAGTGCTAGAGAACTTCCGTTAAATCCAGCTCCTAAAAATCTAAATCCTAATATTCCATCAATTTCTTTTGTAATATTATATATGTCTATTAAATATTCTGAACCTGATTCATAGTTTTTAATAGAAGATTCACAAGACTCAAACATAAGTCTACCAAAAGTAGTCATATCATTATTTCTCCATGCTTGTAGGCCTAATTTAACTCTTTCAAACTCTGTGAAATAATGGTTAGCTCTTTTAAACTCTATATTATTTAATGAATCTTTCTTATCTTCAAAATAATAATTTGGTATGTCTCGTAATTTCATACACTTCTTATTAGAAATATTTAATTTATCATAGCATCTTGATAATTCATTTACTCTATTATTATATTCTGAGGTTTTTAAATTCCTTCTTACTCCAGAATATATTACTACAAACTGATAATATTGTAGATATTCTTCATTTTTTATATTTAAATGATAATTAGTTAATGTATCTAAAAAAGCTAAAGAATTCTTTTTAGACAAAACTTCACAACTTGGATCTAATTTACCTATTGATAAATTCATATAATCTCTTTCAACAGAGTAAACAATGTTAATAATTTCATCTTCTGTTAAAGATATATTATTAACATTACAAATAGCTAATAAAAATGCAATTTGAAAACTTGCTGAAGATGAAATTCCACCAGAAGGCAAATCACCAACAAATTTACCACTAACTCCCATAGAAAGTTCGTATTTATTTTTTAAGTATGAAACTACTCCTCTTATATAGTCAGCCCAATCATTATTTTTAATCAGTTCATTTTTTATGTTAAAAGATATCACTTCAGAAAATTGATTACTAGCTAAAATAATATCTTGTGAATTAGAAATTTCATAATCAAATGTAATACCTAAATTTATTGCTGCCCCACATACTATACCATATTGATGATCAATGTGAGCCCCCAATGGAGCAATTCTATATGGACAAAATGTTTTCATATAACCTCCTTTTAAAAAGATATTGGTAGATCATTATTCAATTTATATACCTTTTTATTGATATTATGATTACCCTTTAAAAACTAAAAACATATTGTTTCAGAACCAATTTTTCTCTTTTAATAATATAAAACCATACAAGTTTAATTGATTTTTAATAAATCTAATATCACTGTTTTTATTTGTTATTTTATAAAACTATATTATATTTGTTCTTCTTTAATGATTTCAGAGGTTTTTTTATCAAAGTCAGTTGGTTTCCAATTTTCTAATGAAAAATTTTTTTCTAAATGATCTATTAAAGCAGTTCCATTAAAAATATTTGCAGAATTTAATTTCAAAAAATCTTGCTTCCATGAATTGTCTGTCACTTTTTTATTTAATACATTTATAATATAATCTTTAAAATATAATATATTTCCTTCAAAATCTACCACAGACCAATACTTAAAAGGTCCATTTTCTTTTCTAAAAGCAGAAAAACATCGAAAATATTGTGGTATACAAAATTTTTCAGGTAATTCGAATTTCCCAATTTTTAATGCTTGTTTTACACGCCAATGTGACATAGTATGTAAGGATACTATAATCAAATATGACTCTTCCTTACAAATTATATTTTCAACATTATCTGGAATATCTTCATATAAATCAGAAAAAATTCTACATATTGGTATTCCATGTCTATCTAAACCTCCAATTTGAGCAATTGCATAACCTTTTTTGGTAGAAACAGCATACACTTCTCCAACATGTTTTAAATTTTTTTGATAATTTTTTTCGTCAACATCCGTTTTAAAATTAAAATTAATCTTCATATTTGATTGTCGAAAAGAATCGACATACACCTCTTTCTATATTCTTATTTTATATAATTTTTTTCATTTAGTTGCTACTATAAAGAGCCACATTACTTATCAAGTCAACACAAATAAAATAATTTATATTTTTTATAAACCACAAAGTGATTTAAACACCTTTACAGAAACATATAATTTATTGGTAGGAGCTATACTATTAATTTTATTTAATAAGGTACCTGTTCCTTTACATGCTCTACCAACGTGTTCAATAATTGCTTGTTCAACAATTCTAGCACTTTCCTTGCTTACACCTTCTACTATTGGAGTGATTTGTCTTCCACTTTTAACTAAATGTTCAGAACTACGTCTTAAAATATTATTTGTGATTCCAACATAATCATCAGTCGTTGATAAATATACATTATAATTCCCTTTTCCTAAACCCTCAGCTGCATTTTGAATTCTAATTATTTCTGTTTTATTTAAACCACTTATCATATCATCTGCACTTGTAACATGTAAAGCTTGATTGGAAGATTTAACTAATTTTGTTATAACACTAATTGCACTTGATGCACAATATAATAAAACTCCAAATGTAAATCCATCAACAAAACCGGTTATTGCACCATCAATAAAACCAGTTAAAAATCTATTTCCTTGTTTGAATGATATCAACCCTGAAATCAATCCACCTATAACCATTCCTGATATGGCAGCACCTAAACCAGCTTCAAACATTGCTATTCCAAACGTTCGAGTACCCGGTATACATATTAAGATGATTGAAGTTATCAATGTTATTGCAAATAATCCATACCTAATAACTTTTTTCCAATTTTTTTGCCACCAAGTATATCCGACAAGCGGATCATAATCCGGATCAGGTGACAATTCAACATCTGTCAATATAGTATTATTTTCTTGATTAAATTCATTTGGATTTCCGCTTGATAATTTATAAGGATTTAATCCACCAATTGACATGCTAGATAATATTAAATTTTCAACATTATCAGCATCTATATATGAACATAATCTTGGTTCATAATATCTTCCTTCTATATAATACATTCCTGATTCTAAATCATAATAATATGATTTCCATCTAATTGGATTAATCTTTACATAAGGATCTGTTGGAATGTTTATGCGTTCTAAAAAATTGCCCCATGCATCATAAAAGTATTCTACAACAACTATACCATTTTTTACTATAGCAGTTACATTGCCTAAACCATCTTTTACAAACTCATAGTCTGTCGTTCCAGTTGAATCAATATATCTTACACCACATATACCCGTAAGGTCATACATGTATCTCAATTTGATACCATTAGAACGATTTTCTCCTAGAATTTTATTACCATCATATAGATAGTCTACCTTTAAATCTCCAGTCTTCTTCCATACACGAACATTTTGATAATTATAACCATAATAATTTCTTCCATACTTGGTTAATAAATTATCTCTTTCCCATGTACAATAGTATGATAAATTGTTTTTAGAAATAAGATATGGACATGGATTTAATCCTTCGTATTCTATTGTTGTATCAATTATACCATTTTTATAATATTTTGTTAATCTATTTAACTCATCATATTCAAATTCTTTAACTTTATTAATTCCTGAGAAAACTTTTGTAACTCTATTGATATCTTTATTACTAGAATTTAAATAACTATAAACTAAGTTTAATTCCAATTTTTCGTTTTGTTCAGTTTTTAATCTATTTAATCCGTCATATGAAAAATAAATTTTATTATCTCCGTGACGATCTGAAATAATTTTTTTAAGATTCTTATTACTATCATAATCATATATATAACTATAAGTTTTACCACTTGTAAAATGTTTTAAAGATTGTATTTGATCAGATATGTATGAACTGCCATCTTTTTTATTGTAGCTTATTTCTACATTTGTATTTGTATTTGATTTAGAAGTTATCATACCTAAGACTTTATCATAATCATAATTAAAACTAAATTTATCTAACAAAATATCCCATTTATCTTTAGGAGTTTCATCTGTATAAATAGATGTATTTTTAATTCTTGGTTCTAATAAGCAATCATTCTTTGAAATTACTGTCTTATATACCGTATCACCAATTATATATTTTGTACTATCAGAATCTAACTGTTGAATTTTTAGTATTTCTGTATTATTTTTAGAAATTGAATACCCACTTAGTTCATTATCATCATTGTAATACATTTCTGTTATTGTGCCATCACATCCATCAGTAACATTTTTCACTTTTGAAATCGATGGACTCTCTTCTATACCACATTGATACATACTTGAATTGATACTATTTTCTTGCTTTTGATAGTCGATTTTAACAGATTGAGAAGAATTATTTTTTCCTATGATTAGTTCTCTAGGTCTACCATATTTGTCATTTAGTACTTGAATATTTGCTTTAGTAAAATTATTAGTTTCTATATGAACATCTCCACCATAATAACTTTCATTAGGCTTTGTTAATTTCGTCTTAAGATTAACAATTTTATCATCTTTTTCAATATTATAAGATTTAACATTACCGTATTCATCATAATCAATTAAATAATTGAAATTGTCACTTTCTGAAACTCTTTCTAATTTTCCAGATGAATTATAACTAAAATGATTCTTAATAAATTTATTATAATCATAGCTAACAGATATTTCTTTTATTCTATTTAAAACATCATACCTATAATTAATAGCATAATTGCTGCCAACCTTAATTGATTCTAAATTTCTTGGATTTTTAGAATTAGTTTGTAAATCAATGTTCAGATCTTCATTGCTAGAATTTATGATAAACTCACGATATTTCCCAGCTTCTTTTTCATCATCATAAATATATTTTGAATATAATCTAGGTTTTGTATCGTTTACTCTATTTTGAGAATCAAAATCTTCTTCAGCAGCGACAATAGTACTTAATAAATTACCATATGCATCAAATTCATTAACTTCTTTTCTGCCATAACTATCAACTTTTTCCAAAACTCTTCCTTGATAATCAGTTTTTACATATATAGATTCTGAGTTTGAAGTTGTAGAAACCTCTTTAGAATACTCAGCTGAAAATTCAATATTTTTGGTTAATTCATAAGACTTATCTGGGGCTGTAGAATAAATGAATAATTTATTAGAATTATCCAATAAATATTCTTCTTTTAAACCTGTATAATATAAATCTTTATATACTTTTAAATACACTCTTTGTACATTTGGTATTATCTTAGTTCCACCGCAATATACAAAATCATAAAAAGAGGCTTTAGCCATATTTTTACAAGTCAAAAATATATCTGACTCTGTAATATAAAAATCTTTGTTAAATAAATGAGTCTGACTTGTACCATCTGATTTTTCTAATCTTACACTATAATATTCTGTGATACTTGGATAAACAGTATCTTGCCCACTATTTAACTTATAAAGTAATTTGTTGCTAATACATTCTTTCACTCTTAAATTAGTGTACACATATGAACCAATACCATCAGTTTCTAACTTAAAATAAAAACTATTAAATGGTTTCCCTAATAATTCTTCATTTAATTCAATAGGAATAGTCACGTATTGCCATGCATCATTTGCAGAGTGATCTATATATATTTCTTTTGCTATTTTAATAGGGCTTTCATCAAATAAAGCTTTTAGATGCATCTTCATATATGAAGAGCTTGTACAACAAGTTTTAATCCAAAATGAAATCACGTAATTTCGAAATTTATATCCTGGACCTGTACTAGATCTATATGATTTTAATTTATCCCATCCGGTTAAACCATCTGTCTTTAAACATTCAATTTCAACATTTACATTTTTTGATGAACTTATGAATTTTCTATTTATTGTATTATCAGCATAAACAGACTTTACTTCTGTAGTCAAACAAATCCCGGTATCTTTAGTTAGAGTTAATAACTTATTTCCATCTAATTCAAAGGCACCGGTTACAAAACCTTTTTCATTATAATAATATCGATAGCTTATATCCTTATTGCTATAAATATTTGTGTATGTTTTATAGTAAATAAAATCTGTTTTTTCAAAATAAGTGAAATTTTCTAAATCATATGCTTCGCATGTGATAGTTTCATTAAGTGTTTGCTTAATAACAGAAGCTACTTTTTCTTCACCTAAATAAATTAAGCCATCTTCTAATCCGTCAACCATAAATGGCCCGTATTTAACTTCTGCCACTTCCTCTCCAATTATTGGAGAAACACTTTTACCTATTTTTAATTCAGAAATATAAGAATCATTTAACATTAAATTATCGGTTTTCTTTCTGATTTTTGAAATGCCTTTTTTGACATCAATAGAATTCCTATAATCAAATGTTAAAGATAAACCACTACCTGTACCAGTACAATAAATCAAATTATCTCCACTGTATTTAAATAGTGAAATACTTTCTAAATATCCCTTAATATAGTGGTATATACCTTGTAAATTTTTATTATAGTCATATTCATAAAAAATTGACTCAATAGCTTCACCTTTAGAAAACAATTCCACCTTTTTTAATAAACCTTTATCATAAGTAAAATAAAAGTATCTAGATGTAGATTTTCTATTATCATAAAATATTTTAATGTACCCATTTTCATATATAATAGTTTTCTTTATTACTTTTTTTGGGCCCCTTGTCGCAATAGTTGATAACCTACCATTAGAATCAAATACTAAATACGAACCATTCGGAAATTCAATTTGTGGACTAATCCCTAATGTTAAAATTAAACCATTTCCACTTTGATCAATATATTTATTATTATCATATTTTGCAAATTGATGTATATAACCATCAGCATCAATATATACATAATCTCCAATATTAAAACCATTTAAGAGAAATGAACCATCATATTTATATAAATATTGTTCGATATTTAACTTCCAATTTGATCCATATTTATTATTTTTAATATGATTATAATTACTGTGAATATGTGATAAAGATAACTTAAATGTTCCTTCACCTATTTCTAAATCATTATGTCTAAATAAAACTTCTTTTCTAGCAACATTTACACTAGCAACGCCCGCATCACATGTAAAATCAATATAAGAATGATTTGAATAGGTTAATTCATTATTCTTTATTTCCATTTTTTAACCTCTCAAACTTGAAATTATTTTTTCTATTTTGTTGTTAACATTACTTTCAATGTTATTATTTTTTGAACCATTATTAACCTCTTTTGATAATAGAATTAATTCTTCTATTTTATCAGAAACATAGTTTATATCAAATTCAATTTGATTCTCAATAGCAAATTGATTAACCTTTGTCATAACATAGTTTTTCTTTTCATTGCCTGTATAGTTTACAAAATGTTCAGCTTCAATTATACAAGGAATAATTTCTTTAGTTATTTGTTCTGCCTTTTCTAGCACTTTCTTAAGTTTTTTATTTTTAATTGATTTTTTTAAAAAGATTATTGTAGTAAATAATAAACCTAAAATAGAACCTAAAAAAGATAATAAAACTTGTAAATTATCTAAATTCATTGTTATCTCCTTTCAAAAAATAAGGTCCTAGTATCATTTATACTAAGACCTAAACTATTAAACTATAATAATTGTGTTACCACATACTGCCTTAGATGTTTTTGAGAATGTTTGAAATAATATACATTCATTATCAAAAGAAACATATTCTTTACCATTAGAAACGATTCTAACGAAAAGTTGTTCACTATTCCAAGGATTTCTAATCGTGTTATCTTTTGTCTTTTCTAATACTTCCTTATAAAATGCCAATAAATCTTCTGTTTTACCAAACACAACACCAGCATTTAAATATTTAAACTCACCTAACGAATCTCTATTTTCAACTGTGTCAATTTCAAAATTTGGGTAGTTATTTTTAGTAGCATTAAATAAAATCTTTTTACCAAATTTTTGAAATTTTTCAATAAAATTATCATCAATATCTTTGAAAAATAAAACATCATAACCGTCTACTAACAATGAGTATTCTGACACAGTTTGTTCCAATGCATTTACGTAATTTTGAATTTTTTCTATGTTTGTCCATCTTCCATTAAATTCTCCACATGCATTTATGTAAGGCATACAACTATTTTCTAATTGTAAAGCTGTAATTGCTTCATCTTTATTAGTATAATTAGTAATTACAGAAAT
Organism: Candidatus Pelethenecus sp.; assembly: GCA_045121295.1. Lineage (GTDB taxonomy): Bacteria > Bacillota_I > Bacilli_A > Acholeplasmatales > Anaeroplasmataceae > Pelethenecus. Next base: position 3,470 of record JBGVFV010000037.1, on the reverse strand, counting down.
TCTTGGTGAAATATTAATCTTAACTTTACTAAACTCTTCAATAATTTCTGTATATTTTTTCATTACATCACCTTGAAAATGTCCAATATAAACTTCATTTCCAGTATGACTTAAAATTCTAAACATATATATCCTCCTTTTTTTAAGAACCCCAATCACTTGAGCTCGAACCACTTGAACTGCTTGATCCACCTGTACTACTAGTATTAGTAATCTTTGTGTGTCCTAATGCAGTTAATACATCCCATACAAATTTTGTTGTAGCTACTTTTGTACTACTATCATAAATTGGCTGAGTTGCAGCAGTTTGAGCACTTTGACTAGATTGTTCTGATATCAATTGTTTAATCTCAGCTGTTATATTCTCTGCTGATAATGTAGTTCCTTCAACCGAAACCACTCCTTCATTTCGTTCAACATCAACAATTAAACTTGTTATTTTACCAGTAGCGTCTGTTTGTATTTCTTTAACAACCAATCTTCTACGATTAGGATATTGAACTTGTCTGTTTTGAAAAGCCATTTTGTTTACCTCCTGTTAATTTTTTGCTAGCAAATACAATTAAAATTCTACATATAAATCGTATTATTTTCTATTCCAAGTTGGAATATTAAAATTTCAAATAACATGTTATAATTTCATTTTTACATTATACATTTTTAAAACTTTAAGAATGTAATCATCTATTCTTGCTATTAATTTACTAACGCAAGATTGCGTTACATCTAATTCTAACGCTATATCTGTTTGAGAATAATTTTCGTTAGAAAAATAATAATATTTAAATATTTCAAAAAAAATATTATCATAAAATTCATCTACTGATATCAACACAGATTCTACATGTTCAATTATTGTTTCAGAATCTTCCTTACTTAAATTCTTTTCTATCATTCTTATTAAATTACTTCTATTCATTTTTCTACATATATTAAGTTTTTACAAACATCACAATATTTTGTTTACAACTTATAATACAATTTTTCTACACCTCCTAATCTCTTCATTTTGAAAAATTATTTTGTTTCTTATTTACTAATTTGTTATTTATAATTAACCTAAGAAAACTCCTTCCTCTTCTCCACCATTTCTATCTTCAGTATTAGGAACGTTAATTACTTTAGCTTCACGATAATAATTACTTATATAAATCTTTATAAATACCATACTGAAAAGAGTTATCGATAAAGCTGTTAAAATAAAAAATTTTTTTAATATTTTTGCCATTTTCTCACCACCTTTTGATTGTATTTTAGTTAATAAAATTTCAAATTCAATAGGGGTGCGTTTTAGTATTTTGCAACGCTTTCTTATTTAAATGTTACATTTTTTTAAAAGCGATACATTATAAGCTAATGACGGATTTATAAATACTTATTTAAAATTTCTTAAAGTGTGAAAATGACATTTTTTAAAATTTTTTTCAAAAAATACCTATTTTTAAGTATTAATGCTAAATTTTTTTAAATATATCTATCACTATTATAATTTTAAATCTCACATAACTTTTTTGTTATTTAATAAATTTATGATTTCTAGACATAAAAAAGAGCTGTCAGAAACTAATTTAGTTTCTTAACAGCCCCTTTACCGTGTTATATATTTTTATAAACCTTTTTAAATAGGTTATTTTTCTTTAGCTAATGAGTTTGCCAACTTTATTAAATAGTTTTTGCTAGATAGTCCTGCAAAGTCAGCATCTATATTATGTTTAATACTGGCAATCGCATTAATAAATATATTTAAATCTTTATATTCACTAATATTTTGTATTAGCTTTTCAATTTGATTCATCTTATGAAGTTTAAAAGCAGATAAAACAATTATTATAATAGCAGTTTCATTTAAGAATAATTTATTTAATACTATTACATTATAAAATTCTAATACTTCTTTATATCTTTTTAACATATAATTTGAAAATAAATAATGCATTGCAATGTTTTTTATCCAAGGTGTATATTCTTGACTAAAAGAATATTTAATTACTTTCTCAGTGACATTTAAGCTAAATTGATATTTACTTAATAAATTATACGATGCAGCTATATTATTTATTGTTCTTAATAATCTTTCAATATTATACGACTTATTAAATTCGTCTAGTGCAGCATTATAATACATAAGTGAATCCGAATCGTTATTTTGAATATAGTAATAGTTAGCTCTTATTGTATAATCGTACCAAAGCAATTCCTTAAACACGTTACTATATTCATCTAGTATTTGAAAATCTTGATTTACTTTAAAGAATAGCATTACAATAGAATATAGATATCCTAATTCATTTGTAAAATAATTAGTCTTAATAAATACCTTTAAATAATTTATTTCATTTTGAAACTTTTTATTTAATTCATTTATATTATCACTAAAACTCATAGTTCCAAATATTTTAAATAAAACAAATAAAGGTTTTAAATAATTATTTTCGTTAATATAGATTTCTAATTCTTTTAATAATTCATCTAAAATATCTAACTTCAAATAATATGTACAATAATATATTTTCGAAATACATATTTCATATTTCAGTTGAGATTCTTTATTAACATCATTATATTTAAAATAATTTAATAATATATTCCTATTTCTATTTTTAACTTTAGGTTTTAGTCTGTCTGATCTATATGATGACTCATATATATCAACCTCTTTTAATACATCTTTTTTGGATTTATTTATAAAATGAACCATACCATCAAAAAAGTAATAGTATTTTTGTGTGCGCTCAAAATATTCATCTAAACTAAATACATATGTATTCATTTTTTATTCCTCTAAATAACTGAACATTTCAGATATTGTCATATCAAAAGCCATCGCAAATAATTTTATTGTCCCTATTCCAACATTTTGACCATGATTTTCTATTGTACTTATTGTTTGAGTAGTTAAATTAGTTTTATCTGCTATATCATTTTGAGTGTAATTAAATTTACTTCTTAGATTTTTAACCATTTTACCAAAATTAATTTCTACATTTCTTTCTTCTACTGTTTTATCATTTCTTTTCTTCATTCTAATCACCAGGTAAATTATCATTTATTAACAAGCTAAATTGAATCAAGCTAACTTGAACATTTGATATTTTTTTACTTTTTTTATTCATAAATACCTGGTTTTATTATTTTTTTTATCAATTTTATATGAATTGAAATTTTTATTAAATAATGATTTAAATTTAATTTTTATTTAAAAATTATTAATTATTAATAATCTTTTCAATATAAATCTTGCTAATTTTTTGTATATATAAAGTTTAAGAGAAAAGATTAGAGAATAAACTAAAAGGGATTAGCTCTGAATGAACTAATCCCTTTTCTCATTTTGATATAACAATTAAGTATGTATGTTATATATAGACTACAAATTGTGTTGTATGTATTAAGCTTTAATTAAGCTTGTATGTTAACTACAAATAATTAATGTATGTAGTTATAAACTATAAGGTATGTAAAAAGGGATG
>JBGVFV010000036.1:0-6500 GCA_045121295.1 Candidatus Pelethenecus sp. | reverse complement strand
CCTACTATATATGAATCATAATCAGTAGAACCGGTTTTGGCATAACATTTAGTCTTTAATCTATATGCAATATTAGAACATGTTGCGTGTGGTATTAATGTGTTAAATGTACTACCTAACATATTTTTTATTTGAATGTATGGAGTTTGTTTTCCATACATTTTTTTATTTATTTTTGTTATGTGTTTGGTTTTATTATCTATTTCTATTCTTTTAATGAACTTAATATCCATATAATATCCTTCAGTAAAGAATTGAGTATATATTTGTACTAATTGTTTTAAACTCATTCCTACACTACCTAACGCTAGTGATGGAATTGCATCAGATTCAATATTATATTTTTTAAGATGATTAGATAATGTTTTATATCCTAATTTTTGATGCATTTTGATGGCGTAAGGATTATCTGATATGGCTATTGCTTCAGTCATATTTATTGAATCATTTTTATAGTAACCTGATGAATTACTGATGGTTATTATTTCATCATTATAGTTAAATGTATAAGGAGAACTATAATAATGTTGATTAATAAATCCGCATTTAATGGCTTCATAATATAATAATGGTTTAATGGTGGAACCTATATCTCTTTTACCATTTAAAACAATATTATATGTTGATTCATAATAAACATTATTTCCTATAATAGAAGTGATAAACCCTTCTTTATTTACTGATATAGAGGCATATGATGCATCTATATCATAATAAATGTTTTCAGTATTAATGTTATAATCTGTATGAATATTAATAATTTGATTAAAGTTTGATGTTATATTTAATTCTTTAAATTCATCAATTACAGAATCTATATAAAACAATAGATTAGAATTATAGATATAGGGATTAATATAATAAGTAGTAGTTTTTATAACTTTTGTATATTGTTCGTTAGTTATCTTATTTTTCTTAAGTAAGGTGTTAGCTAGTTTATTTTTCCTGTTTTCTAATTGGTCTAAATTGGTAGAATAGTAACTTGGTGAATTGATTATAGATATTAATGTTAACATTTCATTGATATCTAAATCAGAATAATGGGTATTAAAATAATAAGTAGAAGCATTAGCTAAACCATATATATTATTACCAAAATATATACAGTTTAAATATTTAGTTAATATTTCATCTTTGGAAATTAGTTGTTCTAATTTGATGGCATAATATAGTTCTTTTATTTTTCTAGATATTGTTTTATCGTTAGATAAATAAGTGTTTTTAATATATTGTTGAGTAATAGTAGAACCACCAGATGTTTTAGATTTAGTTATGTTATCAATTATTGATTTAGCTATACGCAAAATATTAAAACCACTATGAGAGTAGAATTTATCATCTTCAACAGCTAACAACATATCTATAAATAAAGGGTTTAATTCTTCTAAATTTATAGGTGTTATTTTATGATTATTAACTAATTCTATTATTGGATTATTATCTTGATCTAATATTACTATTTGTTGATTTTTGGTAAGTGAAAATGAATTTAAGGGTTTATATATAAGTAAAAAGATAAACAATAAAATAAATATAATTATTAATTTTTTTATTAATCTTTTAATTCTCATATTATTCACCAGTATATAGTATTAGAATAATATTTATTTATATAAATAAATGTTCGAAAATTATATAAACATGAATATATATTGGAGTTTTTGTTTTAAAATGTAGAATTTAAATATTATTTTTATAAAGCATAAAAAAACTTTATAATATATATTATAAAAATATTCAAAATTAATCTTGTAATTGATATATTCGTGTGCTATAATTATAAAGCATTTTTATGGAAAGAATGCCCTTGCCTAGAAACTATGCTAGGCCGAAAGTCCACAAGGAGGTATAAGAAATGAAAAAATATGAAGTAATGTACATTCTTCGCTCTAACTTAGACCAAGAAACTATTAAAGGTGAAGTTGCAAAAGTTAACGATTTATTCACTAACAATGGTGCAAAGGTTTTAGAAGTTAAGGAATGGGGTTTAAGAGAATTAGCTTACGAAATCCAAAAATCACGTAAAGGTTATTATGTTTGGATGTTAGTTGAAGCTGATCCTGTTGCTATCGCTGAATTTGACCGCGTTGCTGGTTATAGCGAAACATTAATCCGTCATATCGTTGTTGTTGATGGCGAATAATTAATAGTGAGGTAGATAAGATGAATAAAGTATTATTAATCGGAAGAATCACTAAAGATCCTGAAATTCGTTATTCACAAAACGGTACACCACAAGTATTATTTACACTTGCGGTAGATAGAGGCGTTCGTGATAATAACGGGCAAAGACAAGCTGATTTTATCAGCTGTGTAGCTTGGAGAGGACAAGCAGATTTTATTTCTAGATATATTAGAAAAGGCTATTTAATGAGTGTTGAAGGCCGTATTCAAACTAGAAATTATCAAGGTCAAGATGGCCAAATGAGATATGTAACAGAAGTTGTGTTAGATGCTGTTGAAAATTTGACACCACGTCAAGATGACGCACAAGGTGCATCTTATCAACAACCAGTTCAACCACAACCTCAACAAACTTATCAAGGTTATAATAACCCATCATATGGTGCACCTTATCAACAAAGTGCTCCACAATCAGCTCCACAAAGTTTTAATGTTGATGTAGCTGATGATGATTTACCATTCTAAAAAGGAGGAATTAAACATGCAACAAAATAGAAGAAACGATCAACGTCGTGGTCGTAAAAAAGTTTGCTATTTCACAGCTAACAAAATCGAACATATCGATTTTAAAGATGTTGATTTATTAAAGAGATTTATCACTGAAAGAGGTAAAATTTTACCAAGAAGAATCACTGGTACATCTGCTAAATATCAAAGAAAATTAGCAATCGCTATTAAACGTGCTAGACATATGGCATTATTACCATTCGTTAAAGACTAGTCTTTAATGTAATATTACAAGTTCATTTTGAAAAAATATGACAAGTAGAATTTGGAAAAATTACAATATGAATTATGTCGGCTAGCGAAAGGTTTAGCAAGCAAAAAGATATAAAAAATTAACTAAGATCACATTAATTTGTGGTCTTTTTAATTTAAAATAAATATGATAAATTTATATTGACTCTCCCCTTAGAGTAGAAGGTAAAATGATTTTGGATGGTGATATTAATGTATAAAATAGGTGATTTTTCAAAAATGAGTAAAACAACTATCAAAACCTTAAGATATTATGAAAAAGAAGGCTTATTAATTCCTGCTTATATAGACCCTAATACTAGTTACAGATACTATGAAAGCAGTCAATTAACAGATCTTACTAAGTTAATATCTTTAAGACAAGCAGGTCTTTCTATAAATGATATTAAAGAAATCTTAAATGGTAAGGATGCTAAAGTTATTTTTGAAAATAGGAAAAAAGAAATAGAAAAAGAGTTAAATACATTAATTGGCGAGCTATCCAAGATAAATTATTTAATGGAGGATATCAATATGAAAAATGAAATTATTATTAAAACTATACTTAGTTATAAAGTTTATTATAGGGATGGAGTTATTTCTGATTTAAGTAAAAGCACTGAATTCGTTTTAGAAACAGGTGCAATGTGTGCCAACGCTAATCCTATGTTAAAATGTATTACACCAGATTATTGTTATATTAGTTATCTAGATAACGAATACAAAGAAAAAGATATTAAAATTAGATATGCACAAGCTGTAGAAACTATGGGAGTAGAAACAAGTGAAGTTAAATTTATGGAAACTCCTGAAATTGAAGCAGTTTGCATATACCACAAAGGAAGTTATAACAATTTAAGAGAGTCATATAATATTATACTTAAATATATCGATAATAATAATTTAGAGATTATAGATAGTGTTAGAGAATGCTATATTGATGGATGTTGGAATAAAGACACAGAAGAAGAATATCTAACAGAAATACAATTTCCAGTAAGAAGAAAATAAACAAGTGAAGTCGTCGGTGTTGGCGGCTTTTTTCATTGTCTACAATTTCAAGCTCAAATTGTAAAAAAATCTTAAAGTGGATGTGTAAAATTACATTAATGATGTAATATTACAAAATCAATTTGAAAAAATATTACACATATGGAACTAGCAGCTAACGTAAGGGTTAGAAAACAGAAGAAAAATTAAACAAAACAAATTAAGATCGTTCGAAAGAGCGGTTTTTTAAAAAGATGATAAAACCGGTACAAATTATTAAAGCAAAAGAATAATTATTAAGAGGAAGAATTTTAATTAATTCTTTCATTTTTTAAAATATAAAAAACTTGCGATTTATTCTTCGCAAGTTTTATTGTTTGATATTGATTTATTCATCCATTTATTTTTACTCCATCTAAATAACATCAATATTGCTCTTGCAACTTCATCTAATGCTTGAGCCAGGAATACTCCTAAGAAGCCTAAATTAAGGAAAATACCTAATACCCAGCTCCCTAAAGAAGAGCATAAGAACATAGATATGATGGCGCTGATTAATGGGAATATTACATCACCAGTAGCTTTTAAAGCGTTAATGTAAATTAGATTTACACATCTACCTAATTCATATAAGAAAAGCCAAGGTAGAATGCTTGTTGCAAATTGCAATACTTCAGTAGGATTATCAATATCCTTAATTAATAATGAGAAAACATTTTTACCAAAGATATTTAATAATATAATTAAAGCTATTAAAATAGGAGCACATATCATAAAAGATTTATGAGTTCTTTTTTTAGCTATATCATAGTTTTCTTCACCAACATCATGCCCCACTAAAATAGCGTTAGCTTGACCGAAGGCGATAGAAAATTGATAAATATAGATAACTATTAAATTAACATAAGATCTAGCTAACATTTCAGCGTCTGTTAGTTTATTAACTGCCGCTGTTACAAATAAGCCAGAGAATGTATAACAAATAGATTCTAATGCTGAAGGTAATCCTATTTTTAATATTTGTTTTAAATGAGGCAATGAAAAACATAATGAATATATTTTTTGTTTTAATACAATTGGAGTAATGATGAGACTAGAAATACACATTAGTGTTTGACTAGTAAGTGTTGCTACTGCGGCACCTTGTATTCCTAATTCTGGAAGTCCAAATCTACCATAGATTAATAAGAAATTTAATATAACATTTATTAAGTTAGATATAATAGCGATTATAGTGATGACACCAGGTTTCTTATTAGATCTTAAATTAGCTGATAATACATTAAATAATGCATTTAAAGGTATTCCCCATACTACAATAGAAATATATTTAACAGCGTTATCTATATACTCAGTTGGACATTGAATTAATGTTAATAATGGTTTATTGAATATAGATATGACAATAAACAAAATAAGACTTAATATAAAACTAAATATTAATCCATTGTTAAAAGTAAGTTTAGCGTCATTTTGTTTTTTCGCTCCAAGGTATTGGGCAATAACTATGCCAACACCAGTAGAAGAAATTAATAAAATAACATTCAACATTTGAATAACTTGGTTAGCATTATTCATTGAAATTATGAACTTTTCATTATAATTATTTACCATTAAAGTATCTATAGTTGTAAACAAGCTAAATAATAGTAATTGCATAAATATAGGAAAACTTAATGATAAAATAGTACTTTTTCTTTCTTTCATTATACGTCACCTTTTTTTCACATGGTTATTATATTATATTTTCGTTTTTTTTGTCAATTAAAGATATATATTTAATATATATTTCAGACTGTTGATAAACTCAACAGTTTGAAGTAAATGTTTCACGAAACATTTACTCTTAGTTTATTAATTATTTAATTGAACTTACTTTAATTCTTTCTTTTTATTTTTCCAGGAACTTTCTGTAGAATTTTTCCAGATTGACTTTGTAGAGATACATTAATTGTAATAGTACAAGTTTATTTTGGAAAAATCCTACAAGTAGAATTTGGAAAAATTACAATATGGATTATGTCGGCTAACGAAAGGTTTCGCAAACATAAAGATAAAAAAATTAACTAAGATCACTCAAAATTGGGTGGTCTTTTTTCATTTTTAATATGGCAATCAAACGTGCAAGACACATGTTATTTAAAAATTTATTATCCTTATTTATATATAATATATAGAACTATCCTACGGTCTATATATTCAGCCCATATCGCACTTTCTAGTATAACTAATATAAATACTTAGTTCGTTCGATTGGGTGCGACTATTAGCTTTAAATGAGCTAAATAAATTCAGATACTTTTTGTAAAAATAGTCCTGATTAACTTTGTAATGATACATTATTGTAATATTACAAGTCTAATTTGAATTTTTATAACAAAATAGATTTGGAAAAATTACAGTAAGCAAACGTATAAAAGATTATATAAGATCACTCAAAATTGGGTGGTCTTTTTTCTAGTGTGCCGGGCATGGCACTAATCTTACTGGTGAAAGTCCAGTCACGGGTAGTTTACCGCCAAGTGTAGCGAACCACAAACCGAAAGCAGTAATGCTGGGGTGGAGGAAGTGGTGTAGCAAAGTTCTTG
>JBGVFV010000035.1:0-2356 GCA_045121295.1 Candidatus Pelethenecus sp. | reverse complement strand
CAAGAACTTTGCTACACCACTTCCTCCACCCCAGCATTACTGCTTTCGGTTTGTGGTTCGCTACACTTGGCGGTAAACTACCCGTGACTGGACTTTCACCAGTAAGATTAGTGCCATGCCCGGCACACTAGAAAAAAGACCGCTCTTTCGAACGATCTTATATAATCTTTTATTCGTTTGCTTACTGTAATTTTTCTAAATTCAAATTGTCATATTTTTCCAAAATGAACTTGTAATATTACATATTATATAACAACTCCTATTCAACTAATATAAAATTATTATTTATCTTTATTATACAGTAACATTCTTGAATCGCAGCAATAGTTGCTATGATACACACAACTGCAAAACTATATATTGGGTCAATAAATTGTAATGTTAGTGGCAAAAGAAACAGTAATAATCCAGTAGCTTTATTTAAAATTGTATGTAAAGTAATGAGTTTTTTTCTTTTAACAAATCCCAAAATAATATTAATAATTTTAATAAATGCTATAAAAGTTATCCATATCCACAGCAAAATGTGAAGATTAATAAAAGACAATAGTTTAATTGAGCATACTACCATAAAAACAAAGTCAGCAACAGAATCTAACTTTGATCCAAAACTGCTTACAGCATGTAATTTTCTTGCAATCGTTCCATCTATCATATCAGTTAATCCACAAAATAAATATATAATATAAAATTCACATGACGGAAAAGAAAAGAATAGCAATACAACACTAGCTATAATGCGTAAAGTGGTGATTATATTAGCAAAGTGTTTTGTCATATTTTGATTCATATATACTAATTTAACTATAATTGTATTTAATATTACTCTACTTCTTCATAATAGTATGAGTAATCTATTCCTTTCATAAACAACTCTCTACTATTAATATCACTTGTTAAAGCTGATTTTAACAATTCTTTTATTTGCTTATCAGAATATACACTAACTCGCATAGCATTTAGATATTCTTCTTTCTTTATTTTGCTCCAATCTATAACCATAGAAAGATTCTTTTTAAATATCAAATCTAACCATATTCTAGTAGTTCTACCATTACCTTCCATAAATGGATGTGCTATATTCATTTCTACATACTTTTCAACGATATTATCAAAAGTTACTTCTGGCATTTTTTCAATTTTACTTAATGTTTCATTTAAGTATAATGCATTCCCAAAAGTAAAATTATCTTTGGAAATATTTTTTTCTCTAATTTGTCCTGCAAAAGAATATAATCCACCAAACAAGAATGAATGTATTTGTTGTAGTCCATTAATAGTACCAACTTCAATATTATTAATAATATCACTATCAAACAATTCATATGCTCTATGCTTACTTTGTTCATCTAAAGGATTATTTTTTCCCTTAATCCATTCTTGAATAACTAACTTATTTTTAATAGGAAGCAATAACAAAAGCAAATTAATTCCTTCTTCATTAAGACAATCAGTATTATATATTTTAGAATCAGCGGCCCTCATTTTCAGTTGCTTGCAAAATGCAACTAACTCAGGTCTTCTTCTTTTAATAGTATACCAATATATTCTAGCATTATTTGTTTCAACAATAGCATCTATCAAATCTACCGCACTCATTAACCAACTTGATGTTTCAACATCATAACGTGATCTAACCGGTTTATTATTAAAAAAACGTATAGATGTTTTTTCAGACATAATATCATATCCTTTCCTTCATATTAATATTATATCTCAGTTGCTTGCAAATTGCAATTAACTCAAAAATAGTAATAAAAATAAAATATCCAGATTACTATTAAAACTAACTATAGTTTCTTTCTATGCTAAAAATTACATTAAATACATGTATTTAGGTAGCTACTTTCTATATAACTATAACTAAGGTTAGTTTCTACGTTGGATTTTAATACAAATTTATACTTTCAAAAAAATACAAATTTTAAGTTTTAATACAAATTCATATTCAAATTCGTATTATTTCTATCTAAAAACGTATTAAAATATATCTTTTCATTAAAACAATATGTAGCCGCACAGGCCGAATCTGGACAAATTTTACAAAAAGTATCTGGATTTATTTAGCTCGTTTAAAGCTCATGGTTGAACTAGAATTTAGAAAGTAAGTATTTATATTAGTTATACTAGAAAGCTTGATATAGACTGAATATAAAGACCGTAGGATAGTTCTATATTATATAATTATATAACTTTTATTTCTTTTACTTCTCTATATAATAGAGTAGAGGGAAAATAATTTAATTTATTTTTCGCCCCTCTCGCCGAACCGTACGTACGGGTCTCGTATACGGCTCTCCAAATATATTTCAAATTTACTTAGAGTAATACGCTAGGGGATTGACTAATGCTGGTC
>JBGVFV010000034.1:0-39920 GCA_045121295.1 Candidatus Pelethenecus sp. | reverse complement strand
TCGTAGGCTCAAGAACTTTGCTACACCACTTCCTCCACCCCAGCATTACTGCTTTCGGTTTGTGGTTCGCTACACTTGGCGGTAAACTACCCGTGACTGGACTTTCACCAGTAAGATTAGTGCCATGCCCGGCACACTAGAAAATGGAGCGTTCAAAAACGCTCCATCTTTTTATTCTATCTCATATTTCCAATCAATAATTCCACCAAACTCTAATACATTACTATATCCTAAATCTACTAACTTACTAGCAGCTTCTTTACTACGTCTGCCACTTCTACAATAAACTAATATCACTTGTTCTTTATTAGTTAATATTGACTCTGCTTGATCTAGTATAACTTCATTAGGAATATTAATTGCATTCGGTATATGACCTGTATTAAATTCTTCAAGTGTTCTTACATCTAATATAATATAATCTGATGTTGTATCTATTATTTCTTTTGCTTCTACTTGAGTAATAGTTTTATAAACTATTTTATTAGTTTCTTTGACTTTCATACAACCACCTAATCCAACAACAAATAATAGTGCTATTAATAATACTATTCTTTTCATTACTTAACAGAATTAATCATTAATTCACATAAAATATCAGCAAACTCTTTAGGATTAGATGGAAGAATACCTTCCATTAATAATGCTTGTGTATATAATACATTAGCATATTTGCTTACTGATTCATTATCATTTTCATAAGCTTTTTCTAAAGCTTTAAATACTTCATGATTAGGATTAATTTCTAAAATTCTTTCAGCTTTAATAGCTCTATTAGGGTTTTGTTGTTGTAATACTCTTTCCATTTCAAAAGATAAACCTTCACCAGCACTTAAACAACATGGTGCGTCTACTAATCTTTTTGATAGAATTACTTCTTTAACTTCAGGTAAATTATTTTTAATATTTTCTAATAAATCTTTTTTAGTTTCTTTTAATTCATCAATCTTCTTAGATTCTTCTTCATCGATTAAATCTAAGTCACCTTGATTAATTGACTTAAATTTAATTTCATCATATTCACCTAACATTTGAATCATAAATTCATCAACATCATCAGCTAAGATTAATACATCATAACCTTTATTTTTAATTAAATCCATTTGTGGTAAATTAAGCACTGATTCTTTATCTTTACCAATAGCGTAATAGATTTCTTTTTGACCTTCAATCATCTTTTCTTTATATTCAGCAAAAGTAATTCTTTTTTCTTCATTTAAGCTATTTAAGATAATTAAATCTTTTAATGAATCTTTCTTTTCTCCATAATTTTCATATAAACCAAATTTTAGGTTTACTCCATATGCATCAAAGAATTCTTCATATTTTTCTCTATCATTTTTAAGCATTCTTCCTAAATCAGATAAAATTCTTTTTTCTACATTAGTAGCAATCTTTTTAATTGCTTTATCTTCTTGAAGCATTTCTCTACTTATATTTAAAGGTAAATCAGCTGAATCTACTAAACCTTTAATGAATCTTAAATATTCTGGAATTAAGTCTTTACACTTATCTAAAATGAATACACCTTTAGTATATAATTGTAATCCTCTTTCATTATTATTGTTAAAGTCAAACATAGGCTTTTTAGGAATAAATAATAATGCGTTATAAGTAAGCATACCTTCTACGTTAATATGAATTGAACTTATAGGATCTTGATAATCCATAAATTTAGATTTATAGAAGTTATTTAATTCTTCATCTGTTATTTCACTTTTGTTTTTCTTCCAAATAGGTAACATTGAATTAATTGTTTCTAATTCTAAATGACTTGAAGCTTCTTCATTTTCATCATTATCATCATATTTAGTAATCCATGTCTTGATAGGATATCTTACATAGTCAGAATATTTTTTAACTAATTCTTTAATCTTATATTCATCTAAATATTCTTCATAATTAATATCTTCTGTATTAGATTTTAAATAAATAACAATTTTAGTACCAACTTCATTTAATTCTACTTCTTCAATTTCATATGATTCTAAACCATCAGAAGTAAATAAATATCCTTGATTATCATTAACTGATTTAGTATATACATCAATTTTTTCAGCTACCATAAATGCTGAATAAAAACCTACACCAAATTGACCAATAATGTCTACATCAGGTGTATTTTCTTTTTCAATTTTTTCAATAAATTCTTTACTACCACTTTTAGCTATAGTACCTAAATGACTAATAAGTTCATCTTTAGTCATACCAACACCATTATCCGTAATAGTTAAAGTACGAGCATCTTTATCTGCTTCTACTAGGATTTGATATTCATCACCAGCTAAATTTGTATTAGTTAATGATAAGTAATGACGCTTATCAATAGCATCACTAGCATTAGAAATTAACTCTCTTAAAAATATCTCTTTATGAGTATAAATTGAGTTAATCATCATATCTAATAAACGTTTCGTTTCTGTTTTAAATTCTATTTTTTCTTTCATAATTCAGTCCTCCAAATTAAACTAATATAATTATACATCTATTTTTTGGCACTTTCAAGGTTATTTTGCCAAATTGAAAATTTAACATAATTTTCTATAAAATTACATTATTTTAAAGTATAATAAATTTAGGTGATTTTTATGCTAGAAGGTTTCAAAATAAATTGTTATCCACTTAATAGAACAATTAGAATAAATATACACTTACCTAATAATTACAACGATACTGGTAGATATTATCCTGTTGTTTATTTTTTTGATGGACAAAATGTATATAACGATTTAGATTCTTATTCAGGTAAATCATTATGTTTAGAACAAACCATTGAAAAATTAAAAGAAAATGGTAAAGAAGCTATTTTTATAACAATAGCTGCCGCAATGAATCCAGAAAAAAGATTACAAGAATATAAAGAAACAGTTTTAGCAAATTTTATTATAAACGCTATTCACCCTTACTTATCCAATAGATATAGATTTAGTAACTATATATATTCTTTTGGTTGTAGTTTAGCAGCTTTAAATGCATTAGCTGTAAATGAAAGTGATATATTTAAAGGTTGTGTACTACTTTCACCTGAAGCTGATATAGATATGGTTAAAGAATTAAAACTATCTAATGATAAACTATATTATATATATACTGGTCACAAAGAATTAAACGGTTGTTGTAAAATATTATCTAATGACATAAAAAAACTATTACCATCTACTAATTTAGTTACAGATGATAATACCATTCATGATGAATCAGCATGGAAAGATAAAGTTTACGAAGCTTTAGACTACATATTACTATAACAAATATTACCAGCCCAACGGGTTGGTATTTTTTTTATAATAAAGTCAGAAAGGGGGATCTTATGAAAAAGATTATATTCTTATTAATGATTATCTTTACTTTTAGTGGCTTTAGTATAATAGGTGAAGCTTCATCAAAACCTATTAGCGGTGGTATAGTAGATACAAGTGGTTCAAACTTAAATATCAGATCTACTGCCTCTACTTCTTCATCAATTAAGGCTCAAGTAAAGAATAATTCATACTTAACAATATATTCTACTAGTGGTAATTTCTATTATGTAGAATATAAAGATGGGTACTTTGGATATGTTCATAAAAGTTATGTAGATGTTGTTTCAAGCAATGTTAAAAAAGTATCTACTGCTGGTGGTAATCTTAATGTAAGACATGGTCCAGCAATGAGCTATGTAGCGTTTGATTCAGTAGTTAATAATGATTATGTTATAGTTCTATCTGATAAAGGTGTATTTTCTAATATCATTTTTGAAGGTAATAAAACAGGGTATGTTAATGATTCATATTTAGCAAATAACTATACATATTCTAGTGTTAAATTATCAGTCCCTTCATATAAACAATATGATAGTCGTTGGGCTAGTTTAACTTTAGGATCAAGCGGAAAAACTATTAAACAAATAGGTTGTTTAACTACATCTATAGCTATGACTGAATCATATCGTAGAGGTATAACAGTGACACCTACGTATATTAGAAATAACTCTAGATATACTAGTGATGGTTCTATTTACTGGCCTAGTAATTATGTAACTTCTACTAATTCTAATTACTTATCTACAGCATATAATTTGCTTAAATCAGGTAAACCAGTATTAATAGGACTTAAAACTAAGACTGGCGGACAACACTGGGTTGTAATTACAGGATTCACTGGTGGCAACACATTAGGTGCAGGCAACTTTATCATTAATGATCCAGGTTCTAGTACACGTACAAGACTTAGTGAAGTGATCAACGCTTATCCATTATTCTATAAAATTGCATATTATAAATAGTAATAAGGTGGGATTTTTCCCACCTTATTTAATTCTATCTATAACCGATATAACATCTTCATTAAATACCAAATCAGCTATATTATCATAACTTGTAGATGATTTATTTATTAAAATTAAATTGTCTCCTCTAAAATATCTTAGATATGAAGCTGCAGGATATACTGTTAATGATGTACCAACAACTATTAATGTATCACACTTACTTATTGCATCTATGGCCGCAAAAACAACTTTATCATTAAGTGGTTCTTCATATAATACTACATCAGGTTTAATTATTCCACCACAATCACAGTAATTAACTTTCTTTTCATCAATATCATCTAAATCATAATATTTGTTACATTTCATACAATAATTACGCTTAACACTACCATGTAACTCATATACCACTTTTGATCCAGCTAATTGATGTAAGTTATCAATATTTTGTGTTACAACCGTTACATTATCTAATCCTGCAAAATATTTGTGGGCAGCATTCGGTAAGGCGTTTTTATAGACCATTTTATTACCATAAAACTCAAAAAACTTATCAGGAAATGCTTTAAAGTAAGAATGACTGATAATCTCTTCAGGTGTTATATAATCATCTATTTTTTCATTATATAACCCATTATCGCTTCTAAAATCAGGTATACCTGATGGCACAGAAATACCTGCACCTGTAAACAATACAATACTTTTACTATTATTAATAATGTCTTTTAATTTTTCATATTTATCCATATTATCACCATTTATATTATATCATAATGCGGTCAAAATGGCCTGAAATATCAACACAAAACAATATAAAAAGCTTGCTAAATTAATAGCAAGCTTAGTAATTAGAATTCAATTTTAACGTCTTGACGTTTAGCTTCTTCAGTTTCAAAATATTCTTTCTTAGTGAATTTGTTACCAGCAACAATTGAAGCAGGGAATACTAAAATTGCTTTATTGAATGTAGCAACATTAGCATTATAGTTACTTCTAGCAGCTTGTAAGTTTTCTTCAACTTCGCTGATTGATCTTTGTAAGTTATTGAACATTGAATCAGCTTTTAAAGATGGATATTGTTCAGCAACAATATTGATTTGTCTAGCAACAGAGTTCATTTGAGCATCAAATTCAGCTTTTTCTTTTAATGAAGCATTAGCTCCTGGGTTACGCATTTGAATAACTTGTGCTAAAGTTTCTTTTTCATGTTTTGTGTAACCTTTAGTTGCATCAATCATTTTAGTTAATAAATCAAATCTCTTTGTTAAATAAACATCAATACGAGATAATGAATTTTCAACATCTTGATCCATTCTAATAAATTTGTTTCTAGTTGAAATAAACCAACCAACTAAAATAATAACTAATAATACTACTGCACCAATAATAATATAAGGTACATAACTCATTAATAACATTTCTATTACTTCCTTCCTATAATAAACTTATTTAAATTATAAAACTTTTATAATTCAAAAACAACTATTAATTAAATAAAGCTTTTAATTCTTCAACTTTATTTGTTTGTTCCCATGGTAAATCAATGTCATTTCTACCAAAATGACCATATGCAGCTGTTTGTTTATAGATAGGTCTCTTTAAATCTAAACAGTTGATAATTCCTTTTGGTGTTAATGGGAAGACCTTTAATACTGCATTACTAATAGCTTCTTCACTATATTTTGCAGTACCAAATGTTTCAACTAAAACTGATGTAGGTTCAGCTACACCAATAGCATAAGATAATTGGATTTGACATCTAGATGCTAAACCTGCAGCAACAACGTTCTTTGCAATATATCTAGCCATGTATGAAGCACTTCTATCTACTTTAGATGGGTCTTTACCAGAGAAAGCACCACCACCATGAGGAGCTGCACCACCATATGTATCAACAATAATTTTTCTACCAGTTAAACCTGAATCCCCTTGAGGACCACCAACAACGAATCTACCTGTTGGGTTAAATAAGAACTTAGTTTCAGCATCAACTAAATGAGCTGGAACGATAACATCAACAACTTCACGTTTAATATCTTTAGCTAAAGTTTCCATATCAACTTCAGGTGAGTGTTGAGTTGAAATTAAAACTGTATCAACTCTAACGATTTCATTATTATCATTATATTCAACAGTAACTTGAGTTTTACCATCTGGTCTTAAGTAAGATAATGTTCCATCTTTTCTTACATCAGTTAATCTCTTAGCTAATTTTTGAGCTAAAGTAATAGCCATTGGCATTAATTCTGGTGTTTCATTACATGCATAACCAAACATAATACCTTGGTCACCAGCACCTTGTTCATGTTCTTCTGATTCATCAACACCCATAGCGATATCTGGTGATTGAGGATCGATAGCTGATAATACAGCTAAGTTGTCAGCATCAAAACCGAACTTACCTCTTGTGTAACCAATTTCAGTTACAGTTTGTCTAACAATCTTTTGTAAGTCTACATAATGATCTGTAGTGATTTCACCAAATACCATTACTAAACCTGTTGTACAACAAGTTTCACAAGCAACTCTTGCATTAGGATCGTGTGCTAAAATATCATCTAATACTGCATCACTAATTTGGTCAGCAATTTTATCTGGATGTCCTTCTGTTACAGATTCTGAAGTAAAAAATCTACGCATATTATAATACCCCCTTAATAGCTTTTGATAATTGATCAGCACAAGATGTTGGTCTTGGGCCACATTGATTTCCTTCTAATAAATCAGCGATTTCTTTCGCATCTTTTCCTTCTACTAATTTACCGATAGCTTTTAAGTTACCATTACAACCACCAACAAAGCTAACGTTTGTTAAATTTCCATTTTCATCAATTTCAAAATTGATTTGTCTTGCACATGTACCACATGTAGTATAAGTGTGTTTCATTTCCTATTCTCCTTTATCATTTTCATATATTTCTTCAAATTGGTCCTTAAATCTTAAGAAATGTTCAAATATATCACCATCAAAATAAACTCTAAATCTTTCAGTCATATTTTGAATTGTAAGTTTGTGATTATAAGCTTTCTTATAAGATTTAACACTTCTCATTGTGACATATAATTCACAGATAAGAATTATTTGTGAGCTTACCTCATTTTGAATTTTCTTCATCTTTTGAACAAACTCATCAGTATTAGAACCTTCAAATGTGTATCTAACAATATCTTCACATTTTCTTTCTAACTGAAGTCTTGAAATAATTATACTTCCTAAATCAGTTTGTTCTTTTAATAAAGCAAACTTCTCATCTTCATTCCCACCTGCAGTAGAAACGAAGTTAACTTGTCTTTCGACATGTATTTTAGCTATTTGTTCAATCTCAGTCACTTCTTTTTCACTTAGATTAAGAAGTTTTCCAAGATTACCTGCCATCTTAGAAATTATCATAATGTTTTCAACATCTTCATTACTTCTAGAGGCTCTATCTAATGTTACATCAAATATCTTTGTAACAACATTAGTAAAATCTTCTTGAACTTGTCTACGTTTAATAAGTTCTTTTTTTCTTTCTTCTTGCATAAATTCACCGATTGATACAATTGAGTATAATACAATCATAAATAATCCAAGAAGAATTGTTCTAAGTAAAATATCTCTTCCTACTTCACTTAAAAATATAACTTTTAATAATGCAACTATATCCTTAGCTGCCTCACTAAATAACACATTATAAGTTACTGTAAAATGTAAAATAGTCACAATGGCTAACGTCCATTGGAATACAGTTTTCATTAACTTTTTATGTTGATATAAACTACATATTGCAAGTGAGTAATACAACAATATGTATCCACATTCTTGCAAGTATTTAACATCACCAAACTTTAATTTCACATAGATAACAATAGAAACTAAAATCATATAAAATGATGCAATGTAACTTGCTATTTCCTGAGTGTTATGATCATCAGGAGCTTTATTAATGGTCTTTTTAAGACCAGCATTGACGATAAATGTTACAGGGAACAATATTATCGTAAGTAAAATGTTCGATTTTTCACCTATTGATAATAGGGCAAATAATGCAGAGAAAACTAAGTTTGATAAGAATATAATTCTTTTAATAACGTTATTTCTTCTATATAACACATTTGTTTCATCGGTGATATCTACGCCACTTTCAAAACCAAATAAGTTATCAAAAGTCTTACTATTCTTAAGTTTTGATTTTAATGACAATATACCACCTCCGTACAACTATTAATTATAACATAATTTGATAATATTGTCCAAAATTAGATGATATCTAATTCTTTTAAAATCTTTTGACCATTAACAAAATCTTTTGCAGGTAAAACCTTTTTACCAGGAACAAGTATTTTATTAATTTTAACAGCGTTATCTTTAGCCTTAATTAATACTTGTTTCTTTAAAGATATAATAGTCCCTGGAGCTAAATCACTGTTATCAATAACCTCTTCAGCTTCATAAACCTTAATAATCATATCATTAACTTTAATAGAAGCTCCTGGATTAGATGATAAACTATTGATATGTCTTACAACCATTCTTGCAGGTTTGTCAAAGCTTATCCATTCTTCTTCTGGTGTAAGGTTAGGTGAGAATGTAGCTTCTTCTTCATTTTGAACCTCACCAATATTTACACCATTATAAACATCTTCAATAACTTCCATTAAAAGATTTGTCCCAATAATAGATAATTCATTAAATACAATATCAGAAGTATCAGTATCTTTTATATTGTATTCTTTTTTAGCATACATTAAACCAGCATCTAATTTTTTAGCCATTTCGATAATTGTTACACCAGTAACATCATCACCATTCATAATAGCTCTTTGAATAGGTGCCCCTCCTCTATGTTTAGGTAATATAGAACCATGAACATTTAAAGTCTTTTTAAATAAATTTAATATCTTAGTTGGTACATATTGACCATATGCAGCTGATACCAACACATCAGCTTCCATAGATTTAATGTATTCAAATTCTTCACCAATCTTTTCAGGTTGAATAATATTTAAACCTAATTCTTTTGCTTTAGCACATACTGGTGTATCTAAAAATACACCTTTTTTCTTTACTCTATTTGGTTGACTTACAACTAATACAACCTCATATTTTTCATTTAACGCCTCTAATACAGGAACTGCAAATTCAGGCGTTCCAATAAACACTATCTTCATCTAAATCACATCCTTGTTATTTTAATATCAACATCTTTATTATTTTGATACATTGGATATATTTCTTTTATTTTTTCTATTACTACATCCTCCATAGCCTTTACTTGAACAGTGAATCTAAATATATCATTCACTTTAAATGGTAAAGCTTCTGCAGGACCTAAAACTTCACTTTCTATTTTAACACTATTAAGTGCATAAATAATATTTTTAGCTTCATTATGAGCTTTAGATGCATCTAATGAAGATACCATTATCTCTATTACATTTGAAAATGGTGGCATATTATTTATTTTTCTATAACTAATTTCCTTTTTAAAGAAACCTTCATAATCATTATTATAAGCCGTTTGAATAACAAAATGATCTGGTTTATATGTTTGAATAATTACTTCACCTGGCTTTTCACCACGACCTGCTCTACCTGAAACTTGTTCAATTAAATTATAAGCCGTCATAGTTGCATCATAACTTGGATAATGTAAAGCTAAATCAGCATTTAAAACTCCAACTAATGTAACATCAGCAAAATCTAAACCCTTAGTAATCATTTGTGTACCTATTAAAATATCAGCCTCATGATTTTTAAATATTTTAAACATTTCTTCATAATCACTAGTTTTAGATACTGTATCCATATCCATTTTTAAAACTCTAGCTTCTGGTAAAATGTTATTAATCTCTTCTAATATTTTTTCAGTACCACTACCTACAAATCTTATCTTACTGCTACCACATTTAGGACAAGCATTCACATTAGGCATACTATATCCACAATGATGACATTTTAAAGAATTAGTGCTAGCATGATAAGTAAGTGATACATCACAATGAGGACACTCTATAACCTCACCACAGCTTCTACACATTACAAAAGACGAATAACCTCTTCTGTTTAAGAATAAAATAGTTTGTTCTTTTTTGTTGTATGTTTCAATAATCTTCTTTCTTAAAACTTCACTGAATACTGTTCTATTACCACGTTTAAGTTCATCTGCCATATTAACAATAGTCTTTTTTGGTAATTCATTATTATTAGCTCTATATGGCATATTTAACAACACATATTCACCATTAATAGCCTTATAATAATCATTAACATTAGGAGTAGCACTACCTAAAATTAATGGACAATTATGAGTTTTAGCTCTAATGTCAGCTATATCTAATGCATTATATTTAGGATTATTATCTTGAACATAAGAAGCCTCATGTTCTTCATCAATAATTATAATACCTAAATTATCAAGTGGTGCAAAAATTGCTGATCTAGCACCAACTACGATTTTTACTTCTTTATTTAATATTTTCTTCCAAGCATTATACTTTTCACTTACAGTAAGTCTTGAATGAAGGATAGCAACATCATCACCAAAACACCCTTTAAATATAGCTGTTATTTGAGGTGTTAATGAAATTTCAGGAACTAACATTAATGCTTGTTTACCTTCTTTTAAAACATCTTCAATCCATTTTATATAGACAAGTGTTTTACCACTACCTGTTACCCCATGAAGTAAATAAGTTTCATTTTTACCTAATACAACAGATTCATAACATTCTTTTTGTGAATCATTTAATTCATAATCTAACTTATTTGTAGTTACATATTCATCAAAAGATAACACTTCTTTTTTATAAGAACCTGCAATACCTTGTTTTATCAATGTTTTTATAACCCCTTTAGAAAAACCACTATCTTCTACTAAAACATCAACTGGAACTGCTTCACCTAATTCAAGTAAAGTTTCTAATAATAATGCACCTTGTTTTGATGCAGGTTTAATTGTCTCATCAATAATATAAATAAACTCTTGCATCTTCTCATTACGATTCTTTTTAAACTTAGTATCCAAAGTAATTAAACCTTTATCATAAGCTTGATATAACAGTTTTTGTTCATCAATAGGTCTATTATCAATAATTACTTCTTTTCTACCATTAAAGATATGTTTAAGTTCTTCCGGAATAACATCAACCTTAGCAACCTTTTGATATTTAATCTTTAAAGCTGTAGGTATCATCGTTTGTAAAGCTACAGCATAGTAAGAAAAATTATTAGCTGCAATATATTCTGCTAAATCAATAAATTCTTGATTTAAAACGGGATATACATCTACTAAATCAGAAATTGGTTTTAGAGCCTTTTTAAAATTTGTAGTGTTCTTTAGTTCAACCACAAATCCTACTACCACTCTACTACCAAATATTACTCTTACTCTATAGCCTACCTTTATAACATTTTCTAAATGAGGTGGTACTAAATAATCAAAACTTCTATTAACTTGTTTAGCTTTAACATCTACAATTACTGAAGCAATCATTTTAATACTCCTCCTTTAAAAATAAAAAAATCACCATTGATGGTGAAACTATTTACCATCATTCAAGCTTTAGCACCTTACCTATTAGCAGGTTGCTGACGGATCACAGGGCTTGTCCCTCACCGTTCTCTTTATGGGCATTTGTATTATACTATTTATTTTAAATAAATACAATAAAAAATAGGCAAAATTTTTGCCTATTTTGTAGTCTTTTTAGTTGTAGTTGTACTAGGTTTTGTTGTAGTACTTGTCTTTTTAGTAGTTGAAGTTTTCTTTACTGGTTCTTCAGTATTTACTTCAACTTTTTTAGGTGTTGCTTTTTTAACTGTTGTAGGTTTAGTTTCACCAGTAGGCTTTTTAGTAGTTGTAGGCTTCTTAACTGGTTCTTCAACAATTACAGATTCAGCCTTTTTAGCTTCAGTCTTTTTGTTAACTACTACAACCTTCTTTTCTTTAGCAATCTTATCTAAATATGCATCATCATATTCAACCTTAGTAATAATACCTTTACCAGTAGGATTTTTTAATGCACCTTTTAGAATTAAACTTCTACTCTTTAATTCTTTTAATGCTTCTAAAAATCTATATGTTACACCTTCTTGTAAAATATCAATACCCTTTCTAAATATAAATGGGAAAATATTAAATACAGCAGGTCTATCTACTAACATTTCAAATTCAAGATTTTGAATATAATAATGGAATCTCGCAAGTCTACCAACAGAGGTATCTCCATCTGCAAAGAAATTATCAATATCAGCACAAATCTTTACACATTTTTTGCTAGCTTTCTTACAAGCTAAACAATCCTTAATAATTGGCATAACAAGTGGATAAAAACCAACAATAAACGCTAAATAAGCTGAACTATCTTGAACTTCGCTAGCCAATACTGAACCAAATAAGAATGCAATACTTACAAACATTAAAATAAAGAAATAAATATAAAATATTCTACTTAATAAAAATCTTTCTGTTGCAGCTTTAATTCTACATAAATAAATGTAAGAGTGATCATCTGTAATCTCTTCAGGTACATTTCTAGTTGGGAATTTTTTAGCCTTTTTAAGTTTTGGTAAACCTTTACGAATAGCTAGTTCATTTATTTCATTTGTTGTTTCTCTATCGTATTCAATTTTAGAGAAAGTTGAACCAGTGATTTCGGCTTCAAACATTTGATGTTCTAAAATAGCAAACTCTTTATGTGTAGCCATAAATGAAGAAGCTATTTCAGTAGCCAATGTTATAGTAAAAGAGATTAATGATAAAATGACACGTGCTTTATCAGAATCTTTTCCACTAAAAATAGGTAAAAATGTTAAAATAATTGGAACTACTGCCGCTAAATATAAGCTTACTTTAACAGCTTTAGCTTCAAAATATAATCTTTTAGATGCAAAATGAAACTTTTGATTACTTTCCCTACTACATCTTTCAGCAACTTTATTCATAATCGTACACCTCACTAATTAATTATACTAAATTTTGCTAATATTTGTCAAAACAATTCAACATTATTAGCAATCTTATCATCAATAAGACAAAATCTAGCTAAAGGTTTTGCGATCATTTTAAACACAATGAATAATAAAATTGATTGAGGTAATAAATATAAAATGTTTTTAGGTAATGATGTAAGGATTACATAAGTTCTTAACGCTTCACCTTCAAGGTTATAGACCATACCCCACCATACACTACCTAATCCAACATTTATAACAATATTAACAAAAAATCTAGCTAATAAACAATTAGTAAATGTTATCTTCTTCTTAAAGAAAAATACACCATAAATAAATCCTGTTAGCATTGCACTTATTGTATAACCAAAGAAGAAAATTGATCCTCCTTGAAATAAAACATATCCTAATATATCTGAACAAAAACCAATAAATATACCACATAATGGTCCATATATTAATGAAATAGTTGAAAAGAATAAATAAGTAAAACCTAATCCTAAAGAACCAAATCCTGAAGGAATAGGTATCATCTTACACACTAACATCATTGAAAATAAAATACTTATCATACATAAGTCTTTTACCTTCTTCATAAATTGAGTCGACTTTTTCCAATATGACTTATGGAATATAGAAAAATATATATCTTCATTATCTTCTATATTGCTAATAAATAATCCTTTAACTAAATATAACACAACAATAAAAACAACAATTAATATTAAGACTATACCTGCAGTTATACCACCAACTAAAAAAGGATTAACATAATTTTCTATTTTCAGTTCAATAAAATTAATTGGCTCTTCACTATAACTGAAAATTAAATTTAAATACTTAACGGCTCTATTTTCAGATACATTTACTAAACCATTACTTTTAACTGTCGTAGGAAAATATTTTTGTTTAACGACTAATTCATAATGCTCATTCTTTCTAAGTTCTGATTCTTCTAACATATCTTTATATTCAATATTTGCATAACTAATCTTCTTTTCAGCAGTCTTGTTATATTCATCTATTTCTTTTATTACATTATCAAAAAATTCAACACTTACAATTTCACTTAAATTATCAATATCCGTATCAAAAACATAAATGTATTTTGCTTTATATGTGTTATGAAAAAATTCAGTAATAAAAAAAGCCATTAGAAAAAACGTTAATAAAACAACTAATGAACTTATTAAATACTTCTTAAATAATTTGTAAAATTCCACAAAAAAAGACCTCCCAAATGAAGAGATCCACTATAATAACTACAGCGGATACGAAAAATCACCGCCACTAATGTGTTCGTCAAAATCATACTTCCCATGATAAAGCACTTAACGCGATTTTTCTACTCTGTTTATACAAAAATTATATATTAATATATATAAAATGTAAAGAAAAAGATAATCGAAAAAATCGATTATCTCATATCTTTATCTATTATTTAACCAGTCAAGAATATCCTTCATTACTTTAGCTTTTTCTACTTCATTTAATATTTCATGATACATACCATCATATAATACTTTTGATTTATCTGTTGTCGGATTATTAGCATATAACCATTCAGTAGATTGATATTCCACTATTGTATCTCCTGTACCATGAAGATATAATACAGGACAACTAAAATTCTTAATATTAGCCTGTAAATCCTTTACACCTTCGATAAACATTGTACCTAATAATCTAATCTTAAATTTCTTTAAGTTATATGGATCACTCTCATAATCTACAGGAACTTGTGGGTCATGACTCAACGCTCCACCTAACGCATTCTTATAATTAACCCAACCAATTAACTTAAATGGTACTTTTGTTAATATCTTAACCATATTTAAAATGATACCAGGTGCAGCAGATGATACTATACCAGCTAACTTATCTGAATGATGTGAACCATAATTATTAACAACAAAACCACCCATACTATGACCTAAAAGATAAACATTTGTCTTTTCTTCTTTTTTTACATAATCTACTATTTCATCTAAATCATTAATAATAACTGAGAAGTGTTTAACATAACCTCTTTTACCACCACTTCTACCGTGCCCTCTATGGTCATAACGATAAACATTATATCCATTATTATTTAATTGTTCAGTAACCCAAGCATATCTACTTTGGTTTTCACCTAACCCATGAACAATAATAATTGTTGATTTAGGATTATCAACAAGGTGTTTTTCTAAATATAGTTCTACACCATCTCTTACTTTAAATAACATATAAATCGCCTCACTTTATTTTATTATAACATTTATAAGCCAAAAATAAAAGATAGCCTAAGCTATCTTAAAAAATCTTCATTTACTTCTATATCTAAATCTTCAATATCTTCATCTTGAGTTATTGGTGTAAATACTGTTACTTGCATTTTAGTTTCACCTATTACTTCAGCTAATATTTCAAAATCTACATCTATTTTAATTTCTCCATCTATTATTTTAGCATTAGTAACTGTTGGATGTTTTAATATTTTTACTAAAACATCATCACTATTTTTAAGATATTCATTTACTATTCTTTTTACTTTAATATCTTTTTTATAGTTTACTTTTTCTCTAATAATATCTGTTTTCATATTTTGTTCTGTAGAATACCATATATTAACTTCGAATGCTCCATTTATATCTATTAGATCTTCATTGCGATTAGCTTCAAATTCATGTGTAATATTCAAGTTAACACCCGAATAAAAGCTTATAGTTATTCTCTAAAAAATACAACTCGTTCCAATTCCTTATAAACATCCATTGTGGAATCTATTATTTTAGCTAGATTTTTCTTAAAAACATCTCTATTAATATTATAATTAATCCCACAAATTTTCTTAATAATACCAAAATTATCTTTAACTTGAAAATCAATTATATCAGTAACAAGAGAATTATATAAATCTAAATCAAACGTTAAATTGTTGATTTCACAATATTTACGTAAGACCTCTTTATCAAATAAATAATTCTCGATTTCAAAACGATTTAAAACCCTATGATTTAACGGATTATTCTCTAAATACATCAATCTATCTTTTTCATTAGTATTTTTACCAGATGCCATATCCCTATCTTTTAAAACTAAAATCTCAACATCAGAAAAAACTTTCGATAAAATAGCAATAGCAATTTCACTTCTTTGATCTAATTCTGTATTGCCACCACTAGAAACAAATAACGTTTCAGGATATTTTTCACCAAAAATTATATTGAAAACATTGGCATCAAGCCCTCTTTCTTCACCTGTTTTAGAAGGTTCAGCTTTTCCTTCACAATAAATTATTCTTTTTGGAGAAATAAGATCAGTTAAATCATCTAAAGCTGTTGAAAATATTTTTTTCCAATTATTTCTACTTTTGATTATCGGACTCAATACATAACTTTGTGAAGCCCATTTATTTTCTTCATCAAATTCAATAATTTGAGAAATATCATTTAATTCATTCTGTAAAGCTCGTAAAAAACCAATACTATGTGTCGCAACCCAAATTTGACAATTTTCAGGGATTAATTTATTTATCTCTATCAATAATTTTCTTTGAATAGCTGTGTTTAAATGTAATTCTGGTTCATCAATTATATATATAGAATCCTTAAAATAATCTTTTCTTAAGTATAGGTCTAGTAAAATATCTATCACTTCTTTTTCCCCTGAAGAAAGAACATTAAATTCAAAAGAATTTGGTGTATCCTCTTTTTTAAAATAAATGGTACCTTCTCCAGCTTCAATGTTGCCAAGATTATCAATCTCAATTTTCAAGCAATTACTTATAGCCTTATTTAGTTCACCTATGATATGTTTTTTTGCTTCTGATGGCTTACAATCATTATCATTCAAATATTTATTATACTTAATATTAAGTCTACGGTAATTTTGTTCCATTCGCTGATCAATATCAGATGTTGTTGATGCACCAAAATCGTTTTTAGTTATTTCGCTAACTGCTTTAGTCTCACTCACTTTTAATGTTCCGTTATATCTAAAAGAACTTCTAAAAGAAAATAACGTATTTTCAAGTCCAAATTATGCTTTGTCATTTCTAATACTTATAAAATCACCCTCGTCAAACTCGATAACTACATTTTTATAATCATAATTGGGGTGTTTTTCTAGAGAATGATATAAGTATCCTTTTTTATGAGTATTTCCTATATGACCAAATGCATTACTATGAAATAGCATAGCATCAAAAATACTACTTTTCCCACAACCATTCGGACCAACTAATGCCACTATACGTTTTGATTCTTGACTAAGATCTATTGTTAAATCTAAAAATCTTTTATATTTTTTTAAAATTAATTTTTTGATTTTCATCTTTTACCTCCATACATATACTTCATTATTAATTTCCTTGATAATTCAAATAGACATATATTTATGTGTTAATTTGAAATTCAAAAATAATTAATTATATTTTACTTTTTATTTCTTTAACCAATTGATGAATAGTAGTTGCAGGAACCATATCAGATGGAGAACATTTACAGTTTCTTGAATGTTCTTTTAATTTGTTTGTTGCTAATTGAATTGCTCTTTCTTCGTTTCCATTTTCAATTAGTTTGCTATACAATTTATTATCTGTTTTATGATACTCTTGACCAACATTCTTTTGATATTCTTTACTAAACGTGTTACAACAAGACACTGAATCTTGAAAATTTGGCATTTTACCAAAATAAGCATTAAACCATATTTCTATACATGGATTGGACCAAGCAACTTTAACTCCTGAATTTTCTGCCTCCTCTATAATCTTGTCGAATTTTTGATTTTTATCTTTATCAAAAACAATCCAAGGTTCAGCATATTGGGGTAATTCAGATAAAAACTCTTTAGATTCTTTTATCATATTTCTATTTTTAGTTTCAATAACCTTAATAACAAGTTTATCTCCTAAAGTATCTTTAATCGACTCTTTTAAACCATTAAAATATACTCTTTCTGTACCTTCAGTATCAGTAACTATAAGATAATAACCTAATTCTGGTTTTCTTCTATTAGTTATTTCACTTCTAGACTTTCTCTTGCCATTTCTACTTTCAAAACTCATAAGTTATTCCTCCTTAAATAAATTAAAATATTTTAAGGAAGGGATAGCTCCATATTTTCCTAAAAGATAATTTTTCTCATAATTTTCATCTTTTCTTATCTTAATTCCATCTTCATCAACAAAATCAACTAACGAATATAATTGAGAAATTCCATTATCTTGTTTTTCTGTAAACCATATTTCATCTCTTCTTAATAAATTAGCATTTAATTGCCATGAATCATGTGTAGTAAAAATTAATTGTGCATTATTTGGATTAAGTTCTTTATTTAAGAATGTTTGAGTAAATACTCTCACTAATAACGGATGTAATTTAGCGTTTAGTTCATCAACAACTAATATACCCCCAGTAGTTAATATATCATTTACCCATGGATACAAAGCAAACATTTTCAATGTACCAGCTGATTCTTGATGTAAAGGTATTGAAGCAAAGCCATCAGTATCTACCATTTTATGCACTGAATCAATTTTTAATTTTTCTTCATCTTCTGTATCACCTTTGATAATTTCTACTTTAAAATCCACAATAGAATTATCAAATGCTGATAGATATTCAACAACCTTTCTTCTAACATTGGAATCAGTTGCTAGATTTTCGGGAGCTAAGTTAGATAAAATATAATTTTCCATTGGTTTTCCAAAATCCGTAAAGTCATTTCTTATAAACCAATCTCTTACAAATTTTAACATATCTACCTTTAATTTTGCCCCTAAAGAAACTAATAAAGTTTCCTTTTCTAATGCTATAACTAAATTATCTTTCACCTTATTTGTAAATCCTGACAAATCAAGTTCATTGGTTTTTCTATTTCTATAAAAAATTCTAGATGGTTCTTTAGCCGTTTTTGATTTAACATTTAACCACTCTTCTACTACACCTTCAATGTCAATAGAAAAACCATAATTATATGTTTTTTCTTTGATGTCCTTTTCATCAATAAAATAAACTTCAAAAAAAGATTCTGCATCTTTTGATTTAGAATCAAAAATAAATGGTGTTGGTCTTGAAAAACCATCTTTTTCTTTTTTAGGTGCATCACCACCATAATTTAAGGAAACTGCTACATAATCATGCATATATCTAAAAGCTTCAATAACATTAGATTTACCAGATGCATTTGCACCAAAAATTGCAGCTATCGGTAATATTTGTTCTCCACCTAATCTAATAATATGCTTTTCATATTCACTTATTTTTGCTGCAGTCATATCCAAAGTAGTATCATCTCTAAATGATTTGAAATTTTTAAAATTAAATTGCAATAACATAAAAAATCACTCCCTCCAACTATATTATATATCATTTTTCAAGAAAATCAACTTGCATATGAGATTTTTTCTCATGTGAATGAAACTTTTCAACCATTTTTGTTTATTTTTATAGTTTTATTGTTTGAAATCTTAATCATATCCACTATCTTCTTTATGAACTCATTATCTATTTTCTTTTTATTATTTATTATATTATTAAGTTCATTATAGTATTTATCTGTTATATTTGTTTTAAAGTAAAGCTTATTAATTTCTTCTGTAATATTTTTTATATTTTGTTCCAGGTTGTTCTTTTTAATAATGAATTTATCTTCTGTTATATTATTTAATAAGTAATCTTCATATAGTTGTTCTAAATCTTTATTCAATTTATATAGTTTTTTATTTAATATGTTTAAATTAGTAGATTCTGGAATTATACCTTTAGATGCTAATATAGGTTCTAGAACTTCTTTATTAGGTAATTCAACTGTTTTTAGTAGTTCTTTAATTTCATTTTGTATAATTATATTTACATCTTCTTCAGTTATCTTATTATTACATCTAATACATTTATAGATACCACTATTTTTATGTTTTATAAAAGTATATCTCATAGCTTTATTACATGATTCACAATAGATAAAGTTTTTATATTTATTATTAACTGTTGGTAAGGAATATCTTTTATGAGATTTTCTATTAGATAAGGCTTTTTGATATGTTTCTTTTGTTATTATTTGTGGTAGTCCATTTTCTATTATTATAGGATTATCATTAATGATTGTTTTACCATTTATGTTCTTATATTTTTGATTTATAAGTTTTCCTGTATATCCTTCATTTAATAATATGTTTCTTATTGTTGTTGGACTCCAAAAATAAGGATCATTTGTTAAGTTGGCTTTTTCATTATATTTATTATATCTATAATGACTTGGATTAATTATATTCATATTAGATATAATTTTAGCTATTTTATGGTCTCCATAATTATCTATCGAGCTTAGTTTAAATATTAATTTTATTATTTTTGCTGGTTCTTCATCTATTACTATTTTATTATTTTCTTCTTTTAATCCATAGAATAGACCTTTTCTTTGATTTAATATTTTAGTTTTAGCTTTATGGTCAATTGATAGTTTCATTTTCTTTCTTAGGTCTTTTAGATACATTTCATTAAAGATATTTCTAAATGCTATAAACTCATCTATTTTACTTTTATTATCATAGTTATCATCTAGTGATATTAGTCTAATATCATTAATTAATAAGTCTTCTTCTATTAGTTTTCCTACCACTAGATGATCTCTACCTAATCTAGATAAGTCTTTAACTATAATAGTATCTATAATATTGTTTTCTATATCACTTAACATTTCTAAATATCCTGGTCTATTGAAGTTAGAACCGCTATATCCTATATCTTTATATATTTTATATATATTAAGAGAGTTAAGCTTACAGTATCTTTTAATTCCTTCTATTTGATTTTCAATAGATTCATTATATTCATTATCTTTTGTTCTACTAATTCTTGTATATACTCCTACTTTACTCATAATACTTCGTTAATGCTCCTAGATTAAAATATTCAATTGTAATTGTTTGTTCTTTTTTATTATTTATTGTTTCTTCTTTAATGTAGATTGTTTTTACTATTTTTGATACTAAATTATCTTCATAGAAGTTATCACTATCTATTGATAATATAAAGTCCAATTGTTCATCAAGTGTAAGATTAGTTACTCTTTGGTTATTATTAATTGTTTTATATTTTCTTTCTTTAGTTAGTAAATCTTCATATTCACTTTTATATTTAATCATTAGTTTTTGATAGGTTAATTCTGGGATTATGTTTTTGGAATATGAATCTATTAATTTATTAATCATATTATCTAATTCATTAATTCTTTTATTTATAGATTCTAATTCTAATGTTGATTTAGTAATATGTTTAGAATTAAGTTTATCATTTTCTTTTATTAATATATTTTTTATTTCTTCTTTTGGAATTTTAGTTAATATATTTTTTAGATTTTTAAAGTCTTCTAATACTAATTCTTTAAGTTTATCTACTCTAATATTATGTCCACCACAACCTCCTGTTTTAGATTCGCACCTATAATAGTAGAAATTATATTTTTCTATTTTATGGCTGTTTTTTCTTAGCTTAAGGTATTTACCACAATCTTCACAAAATAAGATATGTAAGAAGGGATTATCTTGTTTAGATTTAGGGGCTCTATATTTTTCTTTTCTTATTTTATTGGCTTCATCATATATTTCTTTAGATATAATAGCTGGGAATCTATCTAATGTTTTTAATACTTTAGATGGATCATTAAGTATTAATCTTTTACTTCTAAAGCTTACTTTTCTTTTTTTATAGTTCACTAAGGTTCCTGTGTATACTTCATTTCTTATAATGGTTGTTAATTTCCAAAATGTCCAATCGTATTTTTCTTCTTCTGTTATATTAGAGTATTTATCTTTTGCATAACCATTTTTAAGGTATTGATAATATCCTGGTACTAATACTTTATCTTTTTTTAGCTTTGTTATTATATCTTTACATGACATTTTAGAAGCAGTAGCTTCAAAGATATATTTTACTACCTTTGAAGCTTCTTCATCTATTATAAAGTTATTATCTTTTAATATATATCCATAAGGCGCATGACCTTGTATAAGATTACCTTGTTGAGCTTTATTATTTAAGCTGAATTTAATCTTTTTAGATATATCTTTTGCATACCATTCATTAATAATATTTTTGAATGGAGCAAATTCATTTTCCTCTTCTTTAATGGTATCCATATTATCATTTAAGGCTATGAATCTTACATTATTTTCAGGGAAATATTTTTCAATGTAATAGCCACTATCAAGGTAGTTTCTTCCAAGTCTTGATAGGTCTTTTACTACTACACAATTTATTAATTTATTTTCTATATCATTAATTAGTGATTTAAATCCAGGTCTATTAAAATTAGTTCCTGAAAATCCATCATCTACGTATACGTTAGATATTTTCCAACCTTGTTTATTAACAAAGTCAGATAGAATTTCTTTTTGACTGATAATAGAATTTGATTCATTACCACTATTATCATCTTTAGATAATCTACAATAGATTCCAACATTATATATATTATGGTGATTGTTTCTTATTGTCGTTTGAATCAAATTCTTTTACCTCCTGTTCTTTTATGTATTCGATTAATTTTTCCAATAGGGTTGGACCTGTTGGAGAGATTATTCTTTTTACGTTTACTTTAATTTTTTCTTTTGGCATAAACTAAATCGCTCCTAATCAATTTAATTTATGCAAGTATTAGTTGTCCTTATTTGTTAATAAAATATTTGTTTATATAATGGTTTAGGATTTCATCATATTCTGTATTTATATATATAGATGATATGTTATACCATTTTTTCATTATATATTTAGTGAATGCGAATGAATCTAATTCTAGCATTGATGAGTTATAATCTAATTGTTTTAATGTTGTTAACTCACGTTTCCAAATATTTACTAATTCATTTTCAACGTTATTTCTTACACAATTAAATTGATAACAATGTCTTATTTCATGTATAAGGCATTTTAAAGCTTCAGTTTTATCTAATATAAGCTTATTTGATATTACTATATATTCTTCATTTATATAATATCTAGAATCTTCTATGATTGTATCAGTTATGATTGGTATAGGAACTATACCTAAATACTTACATAGCTTTAATTCTTCTTTATATAGGAATGATAACATTTTTTCTTGATTCCATTTATCAATACCAAAGTATTTAACAAAGTCTTTCTTTAATTTTCTATTATTCATAATAACCTCCGTTAACTTATGTTTACTTTTGATTATATTATAATTAACTTATGTTTATTTGTCAATAAAAATAGTAAACATTTGTTAATTTTATCTTTTAAAAGTAAAACTTTTGTTTTATAATAACTTCGAGGTGTTAGAATGGATTACGAACAAACAAAAAAGCACATTTCTAACTTAATATATCAAAAAGTTATTATTGAGAAGGTTGTAACTCAAGCTGAACTTTCAAGACGTTTAGGGATATCTAAACCAGCGATTGGCAAATGGATTAATGAAGGTATTTGCCCAGAGTCTTCAAGAGTTCCTGAGTTATGTGAAATATTTGGTATTAGCTTATATGATTTTTTTGGTATTGAAGATGCTGATACTAAAAAGAGTAATGAATATCTTATAGCTATTGATAAGCATCCAGAATTAAAAGCTATATTAGATAAATATACTGAGTCTAATTAGAAGGAGTTTCCTCCTTCTTTTTATTTTCTAGTTCTCCTATAAATCTAGAAGGAACGGCTTTAGCTTTCTTTTCAAAGCCATTGTTTTTTTCCGAAAGAAATATATATAGTCTTTCTCTAGCACGTGTTATACCAACGTAGAATACATTTCTTTCTTCTTCAATATCTAATCCTTTTTTATTTCCAGGCATTAATGATTCTTTTGCTTCTACTATAAATACTACTTTAGCTTCTAAGCCTTTAGCTTGATGAATTGTCATAAGTCTTACAACATTGTTATGTTCTAGAGTTTCAGGTTTAAATGATAATTCATTAATAAATTCAATTAGTGTTTTACCATCTTCTAGAGCTTGTTCAAGCATACCTTTTAAAGTAGAAACATTATTTTCTCTTCTTTTAAAATCGTAATATTCTTTTGTTAATTTCTTTAAATCAACTATTTTAGCTATTTCATCAAATAGTTCAATTTCATTATGATGCTTGGCAAAGTCTTTCAAATCATCGATTAACTTAATAAAAAGATTAAGAGTTTCGTTGTTTAATTCTTTTGCACATTCATAATATGACTTCTTTGTTACTGTAGCTTTTAATCTAATTTGTGACATCAATACATCAGCAATTCCTCTTGGTGGGAAATTACAAACAGTTGAGAATGCCTCATTATCATTGTGATTTAAGATCAGCTTACAATATCCTAAAATATACTTTATCTCACGATATTCTAAGAATCCTATACCAGAAGCATAATGGGGTATCATATGTTTGTTTAGAATTGCATCAAAGATTCCTTTAGTTTGGTTTTGACGATATAGAATAAATATATCTTTATAGTTATATTCTTTATTTTCTACCATTTTCTTTATTAAGAAGGCCACATAATCAGCTTCATTAACTAAATATGGAGCCTTTTTATATATGAATTCATCACCATAGGGTAGTGTGGATTTAATTGGGAGATTAAATCTATTCATATTATTTTCGATTAGATTATTAGCGATATTTACGATTTGTGGAGTTGAGCGATGGTTTAAAGATAAGTGTAAAACTTTAGGATCAAATCTTTCTACAAAGTCTTCTAATATGGTTACATCGGAACCTCTAAATCCATAAATCGCTTGATTAGGGTCACCTATTAAAAATAGGTTATGGTGGTCTTCAGCCATTATTAGAAGCATTTCATATTGAACCCAATTTATATCTTGAGCTTCATCAACTAGGATATAATCAGTTTCACTTTTAATTTGATTTCTAAAATCAATATTATCTTTTAGAAGTTTTAAGAATTCTAAATTCATACCATCAAAGTCTATTTTATTTATTAATTTTAAATAGTCTTCATATAAATAATAAATATCTAAAATTTGTAATCTAATATTTATCTTTTCTTCTTTTAATGGTAATAAATTCTTTATTCTTGATATTTCATCAACCACTTCATCAGGTTTTAATTTATATTGTTTTTCTAATATAAGGTTGCTGATGATATTTTTTCTTTCTGTATCATTTACTAATAGAATATCTAATCCATAATATTCTCTTAGTTTATGATAAGTATAAGAATGGAAGTTAGATATGTTAACATCATGTTCTCTATCTAATTTATCTTTAATACGTTTTTCCATTTGGTGGGTTGCTTTATTGGTAAATGTGAATGCTTGAATTCTAAATTCTAATGTTCCTTTATTGATATAGTGAATTACTTTTTCTGATAATACTGTTGTTTTACCTGAACCAGGACCTGCAATTAAAAGTACATATCCATCATCACATGTAATAGCTTTAACTTGTTCTTCTGTTAAATTAATCATTAGAACCTTCGACAAATTTAATTATTTCTTTTAAGATATCACCAATAGATAAATCATAGTTATTTTTAAGTTCCTCTATAGTTACTAAATATCTTAATAGATTTTCTATAGTTACATTTTCTGATAGATATAAGTTTAATTTATTAGGATTTATAAATAAGTAATCTCTAATAATTTCAACAAGTTCAGGTATCATTTTATTTTGAAACTTATATTTTATAGGTGTTTCAATTCCAATTAAATCTTCATATCTCATTAGAATGGTAACTCCTCATCTAATAAATATTTTTTAAGTTCAGTTTCAATTTCACAAATAGCATTATCATCAAGTAAGTCTATACCACATTCTTTTAAGAAAGTGTTAGTTTTCTTTAGTTTATTCTTTTTATCAATAAAGTCTTCTAGTGAGTAATATAGTAATTTAAGCATGTCTTTGCCAAATTGTTGAGGATTTTTATTAGCTGCTAGATATTTAACTAACAAATAGGTTGGTATATTTTCTTTAATATACATTTCATGTCTAAGCCATTTAGGTTCAGCTTTTGTTAATGGTGAAAACTTAGCTTTTTCAACATTTCCTAAGAATCTTAACCAGTTAGCATCTGTTGGAACTTTGCTTTTATTCCTATCATCATATTCATTATCTTCTTTTATGTCTAACATATTGTAGAGTATTGATTTTGAAAATATCTTAAAGCCTTCTTCACCTTCTAGTATTATTCTTTCTTCAGGGTATCTTATTTTACCCATAAAAGCATAGATAATATCAGTAAAGACTAAATCAGCTTTTTCATGTTGGAAACGCATTTCTATACGAGTCCAATATGATTGATTATTTTCATAACCTTTAGCACGTTGTTCTTTATCTTTTTCATAGATAACTAGCATTTGTGTGCTTTTTCTACTTCCAAAGGTTATTGATGAACCATCACGTTCATTTTTAATAAATGTAGGTGGTGAGTTAAATGTTGAAGTATAGCTTCTTTTTTCAATCTTTTGCCATAACCAATTAAACAGTATTACATCACCATCAAAATCATCAATAGCGATATCAATACGTGTGGCTTTCATATCAAAATATGTGTGGAATGATAATAGTAATTCTTCCCAATCTTTATCTGGGTTGTTTCGTTCAAAGTACCTACAACCTGATCCTTTCATTTGTAGACTACAGGTTCTATTTCCAATCTTATTCATTGGTCCACATATTTTTAAGTCTATTCCATCGCCTAAATGAAATAAATATCTATAATTACCTTTACCATAATCGGCTTCTAAGATTTCTTCTTTAGGAACATTTAATAGATTGGCTATTGCATGAACTGTATCTTCTACATCTTGTAATTCTTGATCATCTAAATAGTTCCTAAATTCAAAGGTTCCTGAGAAGTAATCTATTTTAATTTCAGTACCACTTTTTACATCATTTGTACTATCGGATAATTCTAACATTTCCATAATTTTCAACCTCGATTCTATAATATTATTCTGTTTTTACGCGACAACCGGGCTGTTAGAACACACCCGGTTCGCGCGCCAATTCACTACGTTCATTAGAACGGCGCAACAACTTTAAATGCGGCATGCTGCCCGCATTTTAAAGTTTGAAATTGCACCTTTCATTCTAATTGGATTGTAGTTTGATTTTGGCTTTCGCCACTTACCTCATCTGTCTTTGGAGAACAAAAAAGCCATAGAGTTTTAATCTATAGCTAAATTAGTGTACGACAAAAAATAGTATTTTGACATACTTATATTCTAATATTATTAAAATCGATTATGTATTTTTATATTATATTAATACAGAGATATCTAACGATATAAAGGTAACTTTTTCGGTTAAATTTATAGCGGTAAATATATTTATAGCAATATAATAAATCTCATTAAATAACTTAAAATACTATAATTTAGCTTTTTATTAGGTGGTGAAGGAGATGATCCCTCACCACTTAATATTTAATTTATTAATCTAATCTACCTAAGTATTTGTAATCTTCAGGTAATTCTTTTTTAAACATTTTAGATAATTTAGCAATGTGTTTTTGTCTTTGTTCTATAGTAGGATATACTTTCCCTGCAGTAGGATGCCATTTAAATGATTTAATAATTTCATCCATTTTATTAATTAATTTTAATCCATCTTCTTTTATTTCATTTGATAGTTTTTCATATTCTTCTTTAATGTATAAAGTTAATCTAATACCATCTTCTTCACATTCTTTTGGGGATGTTGTAGCATCATCAATTCTCCATGGTGAATTATAGCTTGCTAGATTAGTAGCTGCCTCTACAATATTATCATAAGCATCTTTACCAGCTAGATTTTCTTGAATTACAACTTCTTCATTTTCTGGATACATCATACCTGTATAGAATAAAGATTCATATTTATCTACTAGCATAACTGAAATGTGAGTTGCTTCATCATCAATTATATAGATTTCTTTTTTCTTAAATGGATTAAATTTATTGTTTTCTTTATCAACTTCATATGTTAAGAAACATAATGCATTGAATGCTGCATCCTTTTTAGCATCTTTTTTATACTTCCCACGTCCATCAAATTCAATGCTCATATTAGCAATATGGCATGTAACTTTCCAGTATTGTGTTTCTTCAGCAAATTCTAATGAATCAGTATAAGTAACTTGTCCTATTACACCTTTTTGAGCATATTCTTGAAGTTTATTAATGGCATTTTCTTTATTGAAGTCTTCAGTGAAAACTTTATTTGAATTATGATAATTACCATATTCTTCTAAAGTCTCTAGCAATCCTTTAGCGGCTAATTGTTCAGCTTCTTTAATTGTTCTAGCGATTGCCTTTTTACTCCAAATAGAATCACAATCCAAGTTATAGAAATCTTTTAAATCAACTGTTAATTCAACTTCATAACCATTATCATAAGCTTTTACAGTTCGTTCAAATGGGCATTTATATTTATCAGCCCATTCAATAATTTGGCTATAGTAATTCTTTTCAGTTTTCTTATTGAATTCAATATTAAGCATATTAAATACAATAGTTTCGATTCTTTTAGTATCTTTTCCTGAATCAATCCACATAGCGCCTACTAAAGCTTCAAATAAGTCTTCTTTAACTGATTTGTGTTCATTAGCTTTTTGGTTGATGTCCCCTTTGCTCATAATTAAATATTGTGCTAATCCTAAAGTATCAATAGCATCTGATAATCTTTCTTTTTTAGTCCAATAACTTTTAAATTCAGAAAGTTTACCTTCTTTATACATTACATGTAGTCCTGTATTTTCTACAACATTAGTGAAATTTTCAAAAGCACCACTTACAACTAAGTAACCTAATACTGTATCACCAAAGAATTCTAGTTGTTCATTACCCTCACAGTCTAACCCTTTCACTCGCTGTTCTTTTGCATAAGATTCTCTAGTAAAAGCTTGAATCAAAAGGGTTTCATTACTAAATTCATATCCTATGACTTTTTGGATTGCATCGATTATTTCTTTTTTCATCTTTTTGTCCTCCTTAAAACCGATTTTGCAAGATTTCAAGGCACATAAAAAGCCTGTATAGATACACTTGTGGCATACCTTTTATAACAGGCTTCATAAATGTTATATAATTTACATAAGATCATTAATTTTAATAAAATGTTACTCACATTAAATTAAATATCAAAGATTTTATATCCAGTATATAATACTCACTATGCCTTGACACTAAATATTATACACTATTTTTTTAGAGTTTCAAGTGGTTTTATTAAACTTTTTTGAAACAAGTTTTGTTATTACTTTAGTAATAAAAATATTTTATTATTTATCTTTTGCATTTTTAATTTTCACACCAACATTCATAAAATTAATCTCTTTAATAAAAGGAATAAATATTAAAATCAATAAAATACCTATTAAAATTATTCTTTCATAGGTGACTTTATAAACATCAAGTGCATCTAAAATTATACATCCAACAATAATACTAATATCAATAATCAATAATATTATTTTTATAATACTTTGATTATTGTGCTTTCGTTTTATAATATTATCTTCTTCTACTCTCTTTTGTGAATTCAGAAAATTGTTTTTTCTATTCTCTAATAATATTAATTCCTTATGTTTTTCTTTATTATTTATAAAGTTTGTGATTTTTCCACCTACTTCCACTATATCTTCAATAATAATTGTAGACACGTCGAAATAGTATATATTTTCTTCATAGCATAATACTAAGATAAACATTGTGGCATCTGGTATAAATTTTCTATTTCTTTTAAATTGATTAATTCCAAATAAAATAGTTTTTCTTAAATCTTTACAAATTTTAACTTCAAAACAAATTTTTGGTCTATTATTTTCTTCATCTAATAAAATTAAATCAAAATAATCATTTATAAAATCAACTTTTTTTATTGTTTTTTCGGTGACTATCAAATCTTCTTTATAATTATATTTTTCTTTCAAAATATCTATTGTAATATTTATTATTTTATTATGTAATTTTAACATATCTTGCATTTATATCTACTCTCCAAAATTTTAAATACATCTTATTACTCATACATATTATAAAATACACATTCGCGTTTAGCAAGCTTTTTCAAATAATAAAAATACTCCTCAAGTAATATCAATAAACTTAAGGAGTATTTAAATTTAAATATTTATTTACAACGACTAATTTTTATTAATTATGTGAATAATTAAAAGTTACTAAAATATATGAAACAATCCAATTATCTCGAGCTGTACCATGAGCACCTAACTCTAAATATAGATTATCACAATTTCCTAAAGTTGTCATGCTTATCTCATTAGAAAAGTCTACTGTGCCATTAGTACCATTTTTAGAAGAACCACCATATTCATAATCTGTTTCGTTTACAATATAATAATTACTTCCAGTATATAATACTCCATACAGTTGAATTGATTGGTATCCATCTTGTTCTTCTCTCATTATTAAAGTGACTTTAATTTCCACTGTACTAAACGCACCATTAATTTCTGAAACATATTTATTAATATCTTGTTCAGTAGCAATCAATTTTATTGTGTTTCCGTCATCAGTGACAGTAAAACTGCTTGTGCTAGTATATACCGTTTGAGTATAATCATATTTTGCATATAATGTTAAATTACCCGTCCTTGTAGAAGAAATATAAGTAATTATATTCGTGAAATTTGAATCTGTGTACCATTTAATCTCTTTTTCAAAATTTGTAACTGCATAACCATTATAATAATCTACAGTTTCAGGTAAATATGTAACCTGGCCATAAGTGTAGCTAGTTAGTGTAGGTGTATACATAGTCTTTAATAAATTTTTATATGTTATTGTATATGTATTTGCAATCCATACTAGCTTAAATACAATGTCATCCGATGCAACTTCATATACACTGCCAAATTCAAATCTATTTAGCGACCCATAAGAAGCATTAAAATCTTTAAGTTCCCAATGAGAAAAATAATGATAATTCTTTTTGACACTAGAGTTTGGCGTTGGCAAAGTTATTATATTATCGCTTATTGGAACTTCAATTGAATAACTTGGTGTAGAATTATTCTGATATTCAAAAGTAACTGTATATGTTGGTTCGATCCATTTAACATATAATGTTTTATTTGTCAAACTTAAAATATCTAATGGATTATTAATCTTAGTATTAAAGCTTGGTTCTAAATATAAA
Organism: Candidatus Pelethenecus sp.; assembly: GCA_045121295.1. GTDB lineage: Bacteria > Bacillota_I > Bacilli_A > Acholeplasmatales > Anaeroplasmataceae > Pelethenecus. The sequence goes on along the minus strand of JBGVFV010000034.1, from coordinate 8,647 downwards.
CCATCAAAAACATATCCATTTTGATTATTAGGAGCTATGCCCAGAAAACCCGAATTCACCAAATCTTCATATGATTTTTCGCATTGATGATAACCAGCATATGTCGGTACAAAATAATAAATAGTAATAGTATATTTTATAGCAACTTGTTTAACGACCACTTCAACAAAATTATCATTGAATGTGCCAGATGTAATTTCAGTATTATTAATGTAATACTTATATTCATAATATTGATTAGGAGAATTTAATGTTTGTTTTAAGTCACCATTTATATAAATATTTTGACCGTTAAAATTAAACGTATCTCCAGGTAACATATTATAAATATATAATACATTTCCGTTCTCATCCGTCCATACTACATTTTCATCATTTACAGCAGTTAGAACAATATTTTCTTCCAATTTATCCCACGTACCTGAATTTGGATAATATTTGCCATTTTGATCGTACCATTTTTTAGTTATTTCATTAGAGTTAGAAATTGGAAGATTATAATTTTCTCCATAAACAAATACATCATTGTTACTAGAATTTCCATCAATTAATGTTATGTTTGTTGAAATGATTCCAATATTGTCCACATATTTTGACAAACTAATATCATTTTCATAATCACTTAAATATGAATTAATAACTTTTATTTTTAAGTTTTCATTTGTAAAATCGAATGCTTTATTAATAATTTCTGTATCATCTAAAAAGATAACTTCTTCTAAATTAGCTGTCAAATCGAAAGATGAAGGCAAAATTTTAGTTACATTACTTGGTATTGTAATAGATGTAATATCAGTATTATAAAAAGCATCTCCGCCTATCGTGGCAATTTGTGATAAATCATCAGCTTCTATTATTGCATTATTTCCTTTATATCTAACAAGGCATGAACCTAGAACAGCAAAATCTCCTTGATTTTTAAGCCATTTACTTTCTAACAAAACATTATTGTACACAGATGTAATATTATTTCCTGTTATATTTGTTATATTATTACAACCATAAATTGAAAATTCTCTTAATGCAGTAACATTATTTAAATTTAATGTTGTTAAATATTGATTGTTAACGATTGCTCCTGGTAATATTTCTCTGACATCTTGAGGCAAATTATACGTTGAATTCGTACTGTTAGATGGATAATATATTAATCTTTGCATATTCTTAGAATAAATAACATTATTTACAATAGAAAAATTCGTATTATCAGAACTAATATTTATACTAGCTAAATCATCACAATTACTAAAAATACTACTATCAAATGTTGTTAAGTTTGTAGGTAAGACAATATTTACTAAATCACTACATCCTTGAAATGCATTTGAATTTATAGTATTAACCGAATTTGGAATATTGATGTTAATAAGATTTTCACATCCCTCAAAGGCACTTGAACCTATTTCTATTAAATTAGAGTTTGCATCAAATTGTATACTTTCAATTGATTTACAATTTTTAAAAGCATTATTTCCTATTTTAGTTATCGTGTTAGGAATAATAACTATGCCAACATTATCTAATTTTTGACTAGTAAATGCAGCATCTCCAATCTCTGTGACATTTTTCCCATTTACAGTAGATGGAATGTTTAAAATACCATCATCGTCTATGTTATATATACTTTTTAATATTACTGTTCCATCATCTTTTTCTTCAACATTATATATATTAGTTTCACCACAACCATAACGTATATTATCTAATGTATATTTAATAAACTCTTCATCTCTAGCTTCTAAATTATGAACAATAGACACATTATGTTCAGATCTTTTATCTAAATTACAATTATTCACTCTAAAATCTTTTTTATACGTTGTTACTCCTGCATATCCAGTAGCCAATTGTGAATCTAAATGTATAAATAAATCATCAGCGATTGATAATCTAGAAATTGCAAAATCACCAAAAGAATCAATAAAAAGTTCATCAGTAAGTAAATCCACAGCTATATTAAACTCTTCCAATTTTTGTATATTTGCTAAGGCAATCCACTCAGCTGTAGAAATCAATCCAATTTCTGTCCCTCTATCCAAGCTAATTAAAGTAAAAATTAAACTTACAATAGTCTGAGTATTTTGTTCTAAATGTTCATCCTTATTAACTATATAATTGATAAAATCTATACTTGAATATCCTGCAAGTGCATGAAAATTAATTTTACTATATAAATCATTATAATGAGAATTCCAACAATTCATATATCCATTATATAATGCATCATTTTGTATGTCTAAAACTCCAGGTGACTGTGGATTCATACCTGCTATTTCATCTATTAATAGTGTTGATTTTCCTAAATTAGATCCTAAAAATGGAGCTCCTAATGTGATCAAAGAATCAACTAAATCAGGGTGTTCTAAAGCATACTGCATATTTGTAATACCGCCTCTACTATGAGAAATCAAATTAATCTTAGGCAATACACCACTATTTAAGCATCTTACATTATATACAATTTTATCTAACATATAATCTAGTTCTTCATAAACAGATAGATTTGTTCCATCATTATCATATGCATCAAAAACAATAATAATATGTTTTGAAATATCTTCAATTTGAGAAACCTTTTCTGCATTATTTTTGTATTTTAATAATTCAATTTCATTAGGATTTATATTTTCACGTTTCTTGGTTTTTAAATATAAATAATATTCATTTAATGTCATTTCAACATAATTTACAATATATTTTTTAGAATAATCTACTTTATATAAATAAAATTCTTTTTTATATTGTATATTAGGTGCTGTACTAACTAAAACTTCTTTCATTTCAGCAAAATAAACATCAGCATTAGATGCTATTCTTAATTGTTCAATAAAAGAATCCGGGTCATATGAAAAATTCAAATTATAATATTGACTCCTAACGCTATCAGATAAAAATTCATATTCATTGCTCCAATGATAATCAGATGCACCATAGCCGTGTGTAAAAACAGTCATCATAGGTTCTTCGTTTGAAACTTGTATTCCAGTATTAATATAATTATAATTTCCTGTTTCATAATCTAATGTATTAAATGACAACGTATTCGTTTGTTGAGATAAATATTCATTAGTAAACTCGGCAGAATAACCTTCAAATAAATCTGACAAAGATGATGAAGCAAAAACATTCATATTTATTAATAACAAGTAACTCATAAAAATAAAAATAAATAAGAAAATTGATAAAAATATTTTTTTCAAATTAATCACCTCCATATAAGTTTAATAAATACATTTTCTTAATTATTAAAAATTTAAAATCTAACACCAACCTTTCTATTTTCTTAATAGTTTAACCATTTGGCATATAATTCAGTTTCATTAAAAAGTATATCACCTTTTTCGTCATATTGTACTTCGGGTAGTCTATCTTTTTCAAATAACCATTCATTAATACACTCTGGTTCTTTATACCAACCTGCAAATGTATATCCTTCTCTTTCTGGATTTGGTGGTACAAATGTTATTAATTCTCCATAATCATAATCATCTATCCAATAATAACCTTCATTAGGGGAATTATTGTAATTAAAATGGAAACTAACATTTGCAATTAATGCACCATTAATGATTGACGAAAATTCTACTGTTCCATTAAATTCAGATAGTTTTTCTACATTATTATATAACCAACTTGAAACATATAACCTTTCATACCTAGACATATTATTATGAATACTATTTGAAAAAATAAACACTTTTGCTTCTTGTGGGTTTAATGCAGAAAGTTTCCAATTGATGATTTCAAAAGGTATATAAACTTTTTTTACATTACCATAATCATAAAATCCACTAGTATTACTACTAATATAAACTTGGTGTCCATTAACAATTGATGGTACAATAATATATTCTTGTTTTCTTCCTTCATCTGTTAATCCATATAAAACGTATTCTCCAGATAGTGTATGATATTCTATTAACCCGTCAGAATATATTAATGGTGAACACCCACTTAAAGTAAGTAAACAAATGTTAATAAATAATAGAATAAGTATCTTTTTTATCATGTCATATTATCCTCCTTAAAAGCATAAAACTCTCCTTATTAACCAAAGGAGAGTTATCGAATATTAGTCCTTTGGTGTATTTCCTTAAACATCAAGGGCTTCTTTCTACTTTTATATTATCATATCTTTTTTTATATGTAAAGATTTTTAATTACTATTTTATTCGGTGGTTTAGTTGTTATAATCATGATTAATAACCCAACATCCTAATATAGAATATGGACTTTTATTTGAAGTAATATTATGTGATAAACTAATATACTTCTTACCCTTAGCAACTATCGCTTTAGTAACTATTTCACGTACTTCATTCATTATATATACATACCTCCTATATTAATATATGTATTTATAAATAATAAGTTTTCATTTAATTTTAAAAGATAACTTTTACATTTTAAGCATAATAAAAAGAGTAACCTTAGCTTATATAGTAATTACCATAATTGGTAACTATTATATGAGCTTTTTTGGTTACTCTTATTTTACTATTAACAATGGAAATAAAAGTTTACCATTTTGATATTAATTCATATAAAAAGGCATTTTTATATATTTTTTCTTTTCCTACTTTTTCTTCGATTAAGAAACCAGCTTCAACTAGTTCATTTAAATACTTAGATGCTGTATTTCTTGATATATTTAACTTATTTCTTAAATATTCATTCTTAGTATAAAAATCATAGAATAGATAGTTTATCAATTCCATAGAATGTATTTTAGGACATTTTTCATTGATTAATATACTAGCCTTTTCCATTGAGTTCTTAAAGTTTTCAATGAAATTAATTGTAAATCGACTCATTTCTTCTACACCTTTAATCATATATAACAAATAATCCTTAATATATTTATCATCAACTCTCATATTATATAAACATTTATAATATATAGATTTTGTTTGATTTATATATTTACTTAAATATAAAATTGGTAAGCTTAATTTTTTTTCTAACACTAAATATAATACATTTAATATTCTTCCTGTTCTACCATTACCATCATGAAATGGATGAATAGATTCAAATTGGTAATGAATCATAGCCATTTTAATTATCGGATCAACCTCTTCTAATTCAGGATAATTAATATATCTTTCTAGATTACTCATATAATCTCTAATTTCAGATTCACTTTGTGGCGGAGTATGTAATACTTCTTTTGTTTTAGTGTTTAAAATAACTGTTCCTGGTATCTTTCTTATACCACCAATATTAGGTTCTATTATAGAGTGAATATCAACAATCATATTAGTAGAGATATATCCATTATTAATAAGATTTGAATAACCTGATAAAATAGCATGTCTATAGCCTACTACTTCTTTTGAATTTACATTATTTGTTTTTAAAGTGATTTCTTTAAAGATTTCATCAAATGTTGTAACAATATTTTCAATTTCACTTGATTCCTTGGCTTCACCTAAAGTAACTGCGTTTAAAATAATATGTGGATTAGGTAAAAGTCTTATCAAACCGTTTAATTCGCCTAATTTGTTATTTGCTTTAGACAATGCTTTTAAAATATCTACATCATCATAATTATAATTAATTGGTAATTTGTGCATATTATCACCTCATGCCCAAATTTTATCATTTTTTGTGCATATAGTCAATATGTGCACAAAATAAAGTAATTACTTTTGCTCTTAAATAATTTTTCACTTTAGGATAACCAAGAGAGAATCCTCGGTTATTAAATTACCGAGATGATAGCGCCACTTTCTATACTTTTAAACCTCTCTCCTATATTAATATATGTAAATATATTTAATAAGTTTTCAATAAATAAAAAAGAGTAATCTTAGCTTATATAGTAATTACTATATTATCTTATGATTACTCTAATTTTATTATTCTATAATATCAAATTGATAATTAATGTAATGAGAATATACTTCTCCTTCTTTTAATATTGCTTTTTCAACATTATTCATATTAATTCCATTTGGAATATATTGACATTCTAAACATACTGAATGATATTGACCAATATAAAAACCTTCTTCATTAAATTCAAACTTTTTAGGATAACATCCGCTATAACAAACAATAGCGGGATATGATGTAGATACTGTTAATTTTCTACCTGATTCTTTATCCTCTAAAACAGCAATTTCAGGATTATGTAAATTTTCTTTTATAAAACAATGGTCATATCCTTTTGCGGTATGATCTTGTAATGAACTATCATAAATGTAATCAATCAATTCGTGTTTAGATCTAAAATCCATTACTTCATTAACATCATCAATAGATTCAGTAATTAATTCATTATTTAATCTAGTATACTTATCACAATTAAATTTCATATTGTGATGTAGACAATTACGAACACCATTACCAGATAAATTAAAATATACATGATTAGTTAAATTAACAATAGTATCTTTTGTAGTAGTTGCTTCAAAATCAATTCTTATATTATTTGTATTATCAAAAATCTTATATGCTATTATATAAGTTACATCTCCAGGAAGAAGATTTTCTTTTTCAACAAATGTAAATTCTACTGTTGTACTTTCATTTGATTGAATAACTTGATAATCAAAGTTTTGAAAAGAAATACCTTCTTTACCACCATGAAGCGAATTAATACCATTCCAGTTTTTATCTAAAACATATTCTATACCATTAATTTCACATTTAGCTTTATCTATTCTACCACTAAATCTTCCTACACTTTTACCATAATAACCATCACTATAATAAAAATCATCTAAATTTTTTGGTGTTAAAATAATAGATTCTACTTTATTGTTTTTATTAGGTAATCTTATATCATAAAAACTAGCTCCAAAAGTAGATAAAACCACTTTCATATTCTTTTTATTTTCTAATGTAATAAATGTTACATTTTCTTTCTTATCAATATTAATTTTCATATAAAATCACACCTTTATTATATAATAACACTATTTTTATATATTTAAAACACTTTATATTGTTTAAATTTTGTAATTTATTATCATACATTTAAAAATTATTAAAAACTAATAAAATATTAGTTTATATTTAATAAGTTTTCATTTTATTATTTTGTGGTATAATACTAAACAAGGATGTGATTTTAATGAATATTATAAGTGTAGCCTTAAGCTTACTAATATCTAATTTATTTATTAGATTTATTATTAATATATTACCTTTTAGAAAGAAAAGATTATTACATTTAATTATTATATCATTATATGACTTATCTAGTCTTTTAACATATATTGGAGTATTTTTTGTATCTACAGATATATCTACTATATTGTATGGAATTGGTGGTATATTAGGTGTAATAATAGCTTATATATCTACATTAATGGTTATATTAGATGGTGTTAGAATCTTTAAATCAAAAAGACTTAAAGAATTTGAAAGAGGTGTTAATCTTAAAGATGGTAAATCTCTATCAAAGAATATAGTAGGTATAGTGTTCTTAATTTTATTTGCTGTATTAATCGGATATTCTATATTCCTATTCACTAACTATAACTCTACATTACTTGTAACATTAATAGGGGCAATGGTAATTGGATTAATATTCTTAGGATTATCTATTTACTTCTTTATATCAGGTAAAGCAGTACATACTACAATTAAAGCTCAAAAGCTTATGTTAGTTATTAATTTACCATTTGAAACATTAACATATGTTGCAGAAATAAATAAGAATTTAAGTGAAAATGAAGCATTAGGTAAAATTAATGAAATGTATTATTTAGATGAATTAGGATTATTAATTACTCCATCTGATAAATATTTAGTTAAAGGTATGAAAGTAGATACTATTCCTAATGATTATTTAGAATCTATAAAAATGCAACGTTTAGATAATAGATATGATCATATTACTTCTAACTATAAGAAATATAGTAGAATGAAAATTACTATTGATGAAAATGGTAATATAATTAAAAATCAACCAATTAAATAAACAATGGGTTACTCTTTTGGAGTAACCCTATTTTTTATTCTTCTTCTAATATTTTTTGAAATTCATTTATTGAGTTTGTTGCATCTAATAATTCTAAGAATAATTCTAACATATCACTATCTTTTTTAGTTAATTCTTTTTCTGGATTTGCAACATACACTTCTTCTTCATTTTGAATAATAATATTTTCATCTTCCAATTTATAAGTTAAATCATCAAGTGTTTCCATTACAAAATCTTGTTTTAATACTTCTACATCAGCATCATTTCTATATACTGATGCATTATGTACTGTAGATAAATCGTGTTCATAAACATATAATAAATTTTCTATTGAATCAATATCATCATCTGTATATAAAATAACCGCATTACCCATAAAATAGAAATTACCAGTAGCTTTATCTACTAGCTTTTTATCTAATTTCTTTAAACCGTTTTTAAAAACCTATAAAACTCTATAAAACTATAGTTTTTTGTTTTATTCCTTATTCATCGAGCCATGATCAAATCAAGTGGTATGTACTCTCCTAAAGCTTCAATTCCGTACAAACGTATACGTACTCTTATTTGTGTTAATATTATTTATTTATATAATTAGCTAAATTAATGGCTGCATTTAAATCTCTATCTATTATTAATCCACAATGTTCACATTTATATTTTCTTTTTTCTACTTTCATTTCTTTTAAATTTCCACAAATACTACATTTT
>JBGVFV010000033.1:0-4463 GCA_045121295.1 Candidatus Pelethenecus sp. | reverse complement strand
TCTTTGGTTAATACTAGTGCTTTCATTAGTAGTTCGTAATATCTTCTTACCTCTTTATCGCCATGGTAGAAAGCATAAGTTTTAACTTTATATTTTCTAGCACTAGCCAAACGTAAGTTAGACATTAAATCATACAATTCTTCGGCATCAAGAGGGTTTTCATCGAATTCAAATCTTTCTTCCTCCAAAATATCCTCTGCATCTGCATCAACTTCTGAGCAAAATCCATCAATTTTAAATCCATCAAATTCAATTTCTAACATATCATTCTCATACCAAATTGGAGTGATGTAAATGAATAACTCATTATATTTTGAACCATCATTGAATTTACCATCTAAATAACTTGCCATTTGCACACCGTTCATATTATCAATCATCCCTTCTTTTGGTTGGGGGATTTATCTCCCCCACACTTTTATCTTATGCAATCATTCAACTTTTTATTCAAATATTTCTTTAATTTCTTTAATTAATTTTTTATTATCATTCCATTCTAATAGCAATTCATTGCGTTTTTTGAATAGTTTATTAATTTCTCGTTGGTAAACTTGAACCATATGCCAATTATGGACTTCTAATGCGTTTGCCATTCTACCTTGAACAATAGCTATTTCATCATCAATTTCATCGATAGCATCTGAAATTTTAGTGTTATCATCTTCTAATAAAGTTGCAATTGCTAATTCATCAATTGCTAAGTCATCTGTATGTTGTTCAACTGGTTCAATTACTGGAACGTCTTCCACGTATTCCCAGTGGTAACCTTTAGCAGTTCTACGTTTACCTTTACACACTGCGGAAATGTTAGTAGTTGGAGCACCACACCATTCACCTGCTTTAGTAACACTTTCAAACACTTCTTGAGTTTCAACACACATAACACGTTTTGCCATTTAAATCATCCTTTCTTTTTAACTTCCTCACATTAATATCTTATACCAATATGATAGAAATATTCAAGTTTTAATTCATTTTTTAAAAGTTTTTTTGTTCCCGACTATCTATAATTGTAAATGTTGGATGGTTTTCTTGAAAATAACGTTTGTAATCATTTAACGCTCTATTTGTACTTGAAGTGTTCCAACCACAATTATCTAAGTAAACTACTTTCGTTGTCCAGTTAATCAAACAGATGGTATTGTTATGGTATTTACAAGTTTGAACTAAATCGCCATTCAGTTTTCTATTTGTTTCTGTTGAATGATTACCAAATTTTCTACTTCCCTCACAAGTAATACAATTTAAAACTGATTTTAACATAATTTTTCATCCCCTTAAATTTTTTTGAATTAATCTCAATTCCTTAGCAACCTCAATTTTATTACTAACATATTCCATTTTTCTAGTAGCATGAAAATCATTATTTTGGTTATAATAAACACTGACAACAGTATTTCTGTTGATGTCATAACACACGCATACGTCTTGATATTTGCTAACACGTTTTCTTAGTAATACAGTGCAACGATTGTAAGTGAAATGGAGTAGGATAATTTTAGCTTTATCAATATGGTAGAAAACGTCTAGGACTTGTTGTAGTGGAATATGTCTTTGCTCCATTCGTTCTAAAGCATGGTCTGAAACAATTAATTTTGATGGTTGCACCTGACTCAACATTCTAATGACTTCTAGTTTGTCTTCATGTTTTACGTCTTCCCAAAGAATTTCTTTCATATCCAATTACCTCCTTTCACTATTATCTTATGCAAGTTTTACCAAATGTATTCAATTATTAGTTAAAAAAATAAAAAAAGACTAGGGTTTAAAACCCTAGTCTTATTTTGAATTTTATCCTTAATATGTAAATCCGTTAGAAATTTCTGATAATTTATTAATGAATAATTCATCAGTTACCAATGTTGTTTCTTCTTTTACAGTGCGAGCAGGAAGTTTATCAACTGTTGTTTTATAAATTCCTCTACTTAAAACAACTTCACCATCAAATGATGTTCTAGGAATATAGTATGTGTAACCATCTGATAAATCATATACTAGCCAATTTGTTGCATTATCCCAACCTAATGCTTCTTCCTCTGCGTCTAATGGTAATTTATCACTACCTTTAGTGACAATAGTTAAGTCACCATACAATACATCACCAATACCATTAACTGCCACTTCTTCATCAGTTACCGCTGTTGAATTTAATTGACTTTGAATGTCTTGCACTGCTTGGCTTTGACTAGCTTTTGTACTAGTTGCATTATTAATTGCTTGTGTAGCGTTTGCTACTTCCTCATTGGCTTTATCAATTTCTACGTTAGCTTGTGCCACAACTTCATCTACTTTTGCTTGTGCTTGTTGGTTAATACGTGTTTCGGCATCTGCTAGTTGATTTTGTAACTCTGCCAAATCTGCCTCATATTGTGCATCTTTGTTAGCCATTTCTTGTCCTAAACGGGTAATATTATCATTTGCTTGTTGTAATGCACTACGGTATTTTTCAAGGTTAGAGTTGCTAATATTTTTATCATTTTCAATTTGTTGTGATAAATCATCTAATGTATGTTGTGCATCACGTACATATGCTACGACATTGTTTTCAGAATTTTGTAAAGACTCAGTACCTTCAAATGAATGCAAACCAGTTACTACTACTGCACCAATACCAATACCACTCACCAATGTAGCTAAACCTTTAACAACTTGAGAATTGAACACGTAAGCCATACTTAACATCTCCTCTAGATTTTATTTTTTTTGATTTAGCAGTTTTACAACTTGCTAAGGTTGTTTTTGTTTTCTTAATACATCTTATGCAATACTTTCCAAAATATAACCTAAACTTTTTAAATAATTTTGTGCAAATCGTAAATTTTCAAACTCTCTAAATTTGTTGCCATTTCTTCCATATGCTATCCATTTACCACCAACTTTCTTTACAGTGCCTTGTTGCATCCCTAATCCATTTATAATTTTATATTCCACATTACCACTCCCTCTTTTTAGTATCAGGAAAGATAATGGATTAGGGAGGTTGTTGCAATTCTGAGCCGAACAACCAAGAGCTTTCAAACGCTATTTTCTTTTAATGTGGTCGGAGCGTTTACTTACCTCACATTACATTATATGTTTGAACTACTGTTTTAGAACCATTTTTATTAATTTTTTTATCTTAATGTTGTTACGTGGAAATCATCATGCCCACAATACGGACAGTAGCAACTGCTTGGGTTTTTGACTGCTTTAGTTTTTGTTTTGTAATACCAATCATGGTTGCAGTTAGTACAACTAACTTTGTATTTAGCAGTTTTTTCTTTAACATTTGCGATTGCTTGTCGTTCTTCTTCTGTTGTATAAGCTCCACTAGAAGTACATCCAATTTCTTTACACATTTCTTTAAATCTGTAATCATGTTGGCAATCATCTTGATGTTTCATATCTGCTAGAGCGTGTGCCACTTCGTGTAATACAATTTGTTTCATCATGTCATAGCTTTCAAAATTTAAAACTGTTTTTGAAATTTCTATGCAATATGGTGTAATGCTTTCAACTTTTTTATTAACAATTATTCCTTTACATTTACATCTCCCTAAAGCGTTTCGTAGGCGGTAATTATATTTAAGTTCCATGTTGTTTAAAAATTCATATTCTTTTTTACGACTAGCAACCTCAGAAACAATAGCTTTAATATCATTCATATTCCATTTATTCATAACAACCACTCCCCAGTTTTTATTAACTACCTTATGTTTCTATTATATGCTACTAGGAATAAAATATGTGTCGTTTTATGAAAAACTTGAATTATTTTTTTAATTAAATACGTTTTTCTAAATCAACTAAATCTTGAATTAGTCGGTGAACTTGTTCTCTATTTAAATTAATTTCTTCGTCTCCAAAACAAATAGAAACACTTTGAAAATTTTCCCAAACTTCTAAATATTCTCCATTACGGTCTCGAAACACATCTTTACGTGAACTCATAACAACATCTCCCTTTAATTTATTTGAACTAATCAAGTTCAAGTGCCGAGATAATACAGTAACAACTGCTAATTACCTCGACTTCTTCAACTTACTAGAACAATGCTACAATAACTCCAATAATTCCAACCACGTACAATTCAATGAGTAGTGCGTTAACCAATCCTTTCATAAGTTTTGGAGTTTCAAAAGCGTCATAATCTTCATCATGTCTATTCAAGAAAACCAACCCCCTCAAACACTTCTTCATCTTTAAGTGTGTTGACGCAACGTTTTAGTTCGTTAATAATCTCACGTTGAGTAGCAATAACCTCGTTTTTCATTCCAATAGTTTCGTTTTGTTCAATTACAGCCTTACTCAACATTGTAATTTCCTCTATCAATGCTTTTCTAGTTTTTAATACCATTCAAATCATCCTTTCAAATTGTTCTTAATACATCTTATGAAGCTATTAAGCATTTGATGACAACTATTTGACTTGTTTTTTTAATTCTTCATTTTTTAAAATTTTGACACGTTTGCTATAATTGTT
>JBGVFV010000032.1:0-8700 GCA_045121295.1 Candidatus Pelethenecus sp. | reverse complement strand
AAGGTCTTGAAACTGGTGAATATGCTAGTTCTATGCATTTAATTGGTTGTTATTATGACGAAGATATAGCATATTATTACGAGGATAAAGAAAAAGATGTTCAATTAGTTTTATTTAGAGCAACACCTTTTACTGATACTACTTATACGAAAGTAGATGAATCAGGTAAAGAAACTCAAGTTATTACAGAAGAAACAATAAATCTAGGTTATTTTGGTTTCTTGTGTAATGTGAGCGATAAATATAACGTAAGCAGTACAAAAGAAAAAGAAGACTTTGAAAATAAAACAAAATTAATAGTTAATAATAACATTAATATTTTCTTATTAGATTATGATGAAAATAACGATACAAAAGCTGATAGTATTTTAACATTATTAAGTGGATCTTATGTTTCTTTTGCCATCACTATAGATGATGTAAAAGAAATAGAAAAATTAGATTTTATTGATAAAGATGGTAATACATTTTTAACAGTAAGCATAAATGATTCTACTTATGGTAAATTGGACTTTTCTCATAAATTCTTTGATGTATTTAATAATTTTATTGGTAAATATAACAAATTAATCGAAGATAAAACATTAGGTGTATTATCAGATGAAGAAATAACTAGCAGAAGACTTGAATTAGAAGAAATTGTTTCAAAAATATTTGAGGAAGATTCTTCATATAAAGTTGGTTCATATGCTGTATCAATTAAAGCTGCAAAAGTAAAAGCATATACTATTTCAGCAATTTATTTTGTTGGAATTTTAATAATAGGAGATTTGATTGTTGGTAGAAAAATCATAATAGAATTAATAAAAAGATTTATTGGTTTATTTACAAAGAAAAATTCTTAAAAAAAGAGATAGTGTAAAAACTATCTTTTTTTCTTTATAAAAATAAATATTTTTATCTAAAAAAATTTTTTAAATTCGATATTTTATAAATAATCCTTGTAAAATTGCTTACAAAGTAATATAATTGTAATGGTATTATTATAAATAATAAAAGTGGGAAAGTTTAACAAAAAATCTAACAGTTAATGAAAGAGGTTTTTATGATATACGATTTACAAAAAGCAAGTGTTTTAAAGAGAATAGCAGCCGGCATTTTTGATTTAATTTTAACAATCGTTATTGCTGTTGGTATTATAGCTTTATTATCATTTTTATTTAAATATGATTCGATGAGTGCAGAATTAAATAGTTATTATGATTCTTATGCTGAACAATATGGTATAGATTTTAGAAAAGTAACTCAGGAAATGTACGAAAATTATACAGAAGCTGAACGATTACATTATGATAAAACATACGAAATGTTAGCAGAAGATAAAGGTTTTATGAAGGTATATAATTTAATTGTTAATGTAACAATATTAATGACGACTTTTGGTGTCTTAATCGGTGTGTTAATAATTGAATTTGTTATTCCGTTGATATTTAAAAACGGTCAAACTCTTGGTAAAAAATGTTTTGGTATATGTGTAATGCACCAAAACAGTGTCAAGATTAAAACAATGCCTTTATTAGTTAGAGCCCTTTTAGGTAAGTTTACTATTGAATTGATGATTCCTATTTACATTGGAATTATGTTTATATTCGGTTCAATTAGTATTTTACAAATATTCATTCTTTTAGTTTTAGTTGTTGTTCAAATAGTAATGATTATAACTAATAGATACAACGCATTAATTCATGATGCGATGTCATTTACAGTTGTTGTTGATAAAGAGAGTCAAATGATTTTTGACACAGAAGACGATCTTATCAGATATAAAGAAGAGCAAGCTCAATTGCAACTTGAAAACAAAAAAACTTTTTAAGAATTAGTAGAAGGAGGAAATATGAAAAAAGTTCTTGCAAAAATTAAAGACTGGTTTAATAAACTAGTAAAAAAATTCAAATGCGTTAAATGGAAAAAAGTATTTGAAAAATCAAGAAATATTTCACTTTTAGTACCAGGTATTTTAGTGATGGTTTCTTGTATAATTTATGTTTTCGCTTCAGATTTGTTTGCTACTAATAACTCGATTTGGTTATTATGTGGTTCTTTATTAGGATTTGGTGCTGGTATATTAGCACTATTATCAGAAGTTAAGAAGGAAAACAAAATTTTAACATTCTCTTTAAAGGGTGTGTCATTAGCCTTAATGATAGGATTTGTTGTGTTCCTAACATTCTTTGAAAAATCACCTATTGTTACTAGTTTAGATGAAACAGATAAATACTTAAATATTGAATGTTTAAAAGCCTTAAAGGTTTCGTTAGTATTTACTTATGTTTTATCATATTTAGGAATTGCTGCTCAAGCATTTAACATTACTTCAAATGCAATTTTAGGCATCGAAGAATAAAATCAAATGGAGGAAAAAAGAAATGAAAGTTACTTTAGAAAATTTAACAAAGATATTTCCAAGCAGAGATAAGAAAAATGGAACAGATGTAGTTGCTGTTAATAATTTTTCTTTTGAATTACCTGATGGAAAATTAGTTGGTCTTTTAGGGCCATCAGGATGTGGTAAATCTACTACATTATACATGATCAGTGGGTTACAAAAACCTTCAGGAGGTAAAATATTCTTCGGCGAAGATGATGTTACTGAATTATCTCCAGAAAACAGAGGTGTTGGTTTAGTTTTCCAAAACTATGCGTTATACCCTCATATGACAGTTAAACAAAACATTTTATTCCCTTTACAAAACTTAAAAGGCGAAGATAAAATGTCTAAACAAGCTATGTTAGAAAGAGCTTATGAAACAGCTAAATTAGTTCAAATTGAAAACTTAATGGATCGTAAACCAAGTGAATTATCAGGTGGTCAACAACAACGTGTTGCTATTGCTCGTGCGTTAGTTAAAATGCCAAGAATCTTATTATTAGACGAACCATTATCTAACTTAGATGCTCGTTTAAGATTACAAACTCGTGAAGAAATTAAACGTATTCAACAAGAAACTGGTATTACAACAATCTTCGTAACACATGACCAAGAAGAAGCTATGAGTATTTCTGATTTAATCGTTGTTATGAAGTTAGGTGTTGTTCAACAAATTGATGCACCACAAGAAGTTTATGACAATCCAGTTAATTTATTCGTTGCAAACTTCTTAGGTACACCTCCAATTAACGTATTTGTTGGTAAAGTTGAAAATGGTAATGTTTATATTGGTGATGCTGTTATTGGTGCAGCTAAAAATGTAGCTGACCAAGAAGTTTATGTTGGTATTCGTCCAGAAGGTTTCGTTTTAGATGAAAACGGTCCATTATCATTAGATTTACAAAATGTTGAAATTATGGGTAGAGATGTTTCTGTTGTTTCAACTCATGAAGCAAGCCAAAAACCTGTTATTCGTTCAATCATCAGTGCTGAAAATAAGATTGATTTAACTGCTAAAACAATTAATTTCTCAGTTAAACCAAATAAATTATTCGTCTTTAATAAAGAAACAGAAGAAAGAATTTATTTAGAAGAGGTGAAATAATATGGTTGAAGGAAGACGCCAATGGAAAGCTTGGCTGTATCTAGCGCCTGCCTTAGTAATGATTTTAATTTTCACGGTATGGCCTATTATTAATACAGTCAGAATCGCATTCTTAGAAGGATACGATAGTATGAAGGCTTTAGGCGGTGAGAAATTCAATGTTGGTTTTAAAAACTTTATTGATGTTATTAAAATGACTGAATTCTTAACTTGTTTAAAAAATACAGTATTATTAACAGTTATAACTGTTCCTCTTTCTACTTTAATAGCGTTATTAATCGCTGTAGCTTTAAATTCTATCAAATTCTTAAATAAAACATTACAAACAATTTACTTTTTACCATACGTTACTAACTCAATTGCTATCGGTATGGTATTCTATCAAATGTTTAATGTTATCAATGCAAACTTCTTAGGAACTCCAAGAGAAGATTTCTTAGTTGTTCATGGTATTGTTAACCATTTATTAAATTTATTAAACATTGAACCAGTTAACTGGATTAACGTAGGTTCTTCTTATAGTGCAAACCTTGCAACAATGGTTGTATACATCGTTTGGAACGCATTACCATTTAAAATTTTAATTCTTTTAGGTGGTTTACAAAGTGTTAATAAACAATACTACGATGCAGCTAAGATTGATGGTACATCGCGTGCAAGAACGCTATGGCGAATTACTGTGCCTTTACTTTCGCCAATGATTGTTTATGTAGTTATTACAGGTTTCATTGGAGGATTTAAAGAATATACTTCTATTGTTGGTATCTTTGGTCCTGGTATGGGTCCTGCAGGTAATGCTGGATCTATGAATACAATGGTAGGGTTAATTTATAACTTTATTAGCCAAAACCAAGGTAAAGCAAGTGCTGGTGCATTAATTCTATTCGCAATTATATTCGTTGTTACTCTTATTAACTTAGCGGTTAGTAAGAAGAAGACACATTACTAGGAGGTGTGACGATGGCAATTATGACAATGCAAGAACGTGACATTAAAAGAACTAGTACAAAACAAAAGATTGTTAAAACTATCGTTACAACAATTACTTATATTTTCCTAGGTGTAATAGCTATTTCAGTATTATTCCCATTCTATTGGATGTTAAACTCGTCTTTAAAATCAATTGGAGAATATAAGCAACAACCTCCAACATTCTTCCCTAAGCAAATTTTATGGAGTAACTATGTTGAAGCATTCAACACTGCAAACTTAGGTGTATTATTTGTTAATACAGTGTTCGTAGGGGTTGTTTCTACAATCTTATCGTTAATTGTTACAGTTTTATCAGCATTCGCGTTCTCTAGATTAGAGTTCAAAGGTAAAAATGCATTATTCGCTGCATTATTAGGAACAATGATGATTCCTGGTGAATTATTCACTATCACAAACTATCAAACAGTATTTAACTTAGGTTGGATGAATACATTTACAGTATTAATTGTTCCATTCTTAGTTAGTATTTTCTATATTTACTTATTACGTCAAAACTTTATGCAAATACCAAATGAATTGTATTTAGCTGCAAAAGTAGATGGAACAAGTGATTTAAAATATCTATGGAAAGTAATGATTCCATTAGCAATGCCAACTTTAATTTCTATTACAATATTAAAGATGATGGGTTCTTGGAACTCATATGTATGGCCAAACCTAGTAGCTAACGATGAGGTTCATAGTTTAGTTACAAACGGTTTAAGAAACGCGTTTACCGTTGCTGAAACAGGTGATACAAACTACCCTGTTCAAATGGCTGCGGTAGCAATCGTATCTGCACCATTATTTATGGTATTTATCTTCTTAAGAAAATATATCATGAAGGGTGTAAGTAAGAGTGGTATTAAAGGCTAGAATGCCGTTAATATATATAATTAAAGTTTGTTAAAACAAAAAATAAAAATAATTAGGAGGAAAACATGAAAAAGATTTTTATTGGTGTTTTATCTTTATTCGCAATTTGTGGTTTAGCAAGCTGCGGAGAAACTCAAGGTCCAACTCAAACACCTACAGGTGGCGAACCTACAGGTCCAGTTGTTCCAACAGATTTTATGTCAATTGATGAAGTTATTCAAATGGCAAAAAACAACACATCATCAAATGGTGGTAATGGTGGTTCAGGTGCTGTAACAGGTACTCCAAACTTCAATGTACCAGATGGTGGTTATGACGGAAGTAAGCAAAAAGTAGTATTCTATCATACAATGGGTGCAAACTTAAGAGAAGTATTAGATGCTTACATCGTTGAATTCAATAAATTATATCCAAATATTACTATTGAACATAAACAAGTAGGTTCATACGATGACGTAAGAACTCAAATTAGTACTGAGTTAACAGTTGGTGCTCAACCAAATGTTGCTTACTGTTATCCTGACCACGTTGCTTTATATAACTTAGCAGGTGCTGTTACTCATTTAGATAAATTAATTGACAGCAACATCGAAGTTACTAGAGCTGATGGTTCTAAAGAAGTATTAGGTTTAACTCAAGCTCAAAAAGATGATTTCATTGCAGGTTACTACAATGAAGGTAAACAATTTGGTGATGGTTTAATGTATACTATGCCATTATCAAAATCAACAGAAGTTTTATACTATAACAAAACTTTCTTTGATACACATAATATTCCACTTCCAACACATTGGTTCAGTGAAGGTGCTGACGATACAACTTCTATGGAATATGTTTGTCAAAAAGTTGTTGAAGCTGATCCATATAGTATTCCTCTAGGATATGACTCTGAATCAAACTTATTCATCACTATGTGTGAACAAATTGGTTCTCCATATACTAGTGCAACAGGTGAACATTTCTTATTTGATAATGAACCTAATAAAGCTGTATTAAATAAATTTAGAGGTTGGTATAAAGACCAATTAATGACTACTCAAGAATTATATGGTGCTTATACTTCGGATTTATTCACTTCTGCTGATAATCCAAAGAGCTATATGTCAATTGGTTCTTCTGCAGGTGCATCTCACCAAAGACCTGGTAAAGTTGATGGTGCTTATCCATTTGAAGTAGGTATTTGTCCAATTCCTCAAATGAATCCAGCTAACCCTAAAGTTATTTCTCAAGGTCCATCTTTATGTATCTTCAATGATTCTAACCCTCAAGAAGTAATTGCTTCATGGTTATTCGTTAAATTCTTAACTACATGTGTTGAATTCCAAGCTGAATTCTCTATGGCATCTGGTTATGTTCCAGTTTTAAAATCAGTTGGTGATAATGAAATTTATAAAACTGATTTCTTAGATTTTGCTGATGGTGGTGACTACGTTACTGCATTATCTGTTAAAGTTTGTTTAGAACAACAAAATGCTTACTATACTTCTCCAGCATTCAACGGTTCATCTGTTGCTCGTGAAGAAGTTGGTTACTTAGTATCTAAAGTATTATCTATGACTACTGATAAGCCTTATGCAGATGTTTCTAAGGCGTTCGATGAAGCTGTTGCAAACTGTAAGAGCAAAAGCTAATTAAACTTTAAAAAAGAAAGAATGATAAAATGAAAAGAGTTAAATTTTTATCGTTTTTAGTATTACTTTTAATGGTGTTCGGTCTATTTGCTTGTCAAAAGACTGAAACACCAACTCCAACACCAGAAACTCCGGTGACTCCAGAAGTTACTCCGACGCCAACTCCTACTCCGACGCCTGAGCCAACTCCAACGCCAACACCAGAACCAACACCTACGCCTGAACCTACAGTTCCAGCTGAAGTGGTTGATTATGCTGGTCAAGTTAAATTAGATATGGCTACAGAATCTTTAAAAGCTGAAGTAGAAGTTAAGTTACATGTTGATGGTGATACAACTCACTTTAATATTAGTTCAAATACTTTTAGTGGAAGTGTACTAAAAGCAAGATATTTAGCAATCAATACACCAGAATCAACTGGTAAAATTGAGCCTTGGGGTAAAACAGCCTCAAATTATACAAAAGAAAAATTGTCAAGTGCGACATCAATTATTATTGAATCTGATACACATACATGGAATGCAGATTCAACAGGAGATAGATATTTAGTATGGGTATGGTATAAAACTGCTGAAATGACAGATTACCGTAACTTAAATATCGAAATTTTACAAGAAGGTTTAGCAATTGCATCTAATTCAGAACAAAACCGTTATGGTAAAGTTTGTGGAGATGCACTTCGTCAAGCAATGAGATTAGGTTTAAAATGTCATTCAACAGAAAAAGATCCTAATTTCTATTATGGTGAAGCCCAAGAATTAACACTTAAAGAATTAAGACTTAATGCTGCTTCTTATGAAGGCGAAAAAGTTGCATTCGAAGGTGTAATTTATAAAGATCATAGTCAAACAGTTTATGTTGAAGAATATGACGAAGAAACTGGTATGTACTTCGGTATGACAGTTTACTATGGTTTTAGTACAACTGGTAAAATGTTAGACATATTATCAGTTGGAAATAGAGTAAGAATTGTTGGTACTGTTTCTGAATATTTAGGTAATTATCAAGTGTCTGGTTTATCATATAGTTCAATGAGACCTAAACATCCTGATAATATCCAAAAAATAAGTGAAGGCCACAGTGGTGCTTATACTAAAGTTACTGCTGAAGATTTTGTAAATAAAAATGTAACTATTACTGATGAAGAAGGTAATGATACACAATATAAATTACAAAAACTTGCAATGAATACATCTATTTCATTAGAAAATTTACAAGTTGTAAGTATTTATACTACTGATAACGAAGAAAGTTCATCAAAAGGTGCAATGACTTTAACTTGTAAAGTAGGCAATACTACAGTTATCCTTCGTACTGTTGTATTAAGAGATGCTAATGGTGAAGTTATCACTTTTAGAGCTTACGAAGGAAAAACAATTAATGTTAAAGGTATGGTTGATTGTTACGATGGAGAATATCAAATTAAAATATTCTCAGCTAACGATATAACTATTCTTTAATAAAAAAAAGAAGAAACAAAATAAGTAAAAAAATGAGGAGAAAAAAATGAAAAAACTATTTGCTTTATTAGTTGCGTTAGTTGGTTCACTTGGTTTACTAAGTTCTTGTAGACACAAAACTGAAACCCCAACACCAACACCAGAAACTCCAGAAGTTACTCCAACTCCAACTCAACCTGAAGTTTCTGAAGATTTAAAGAAAGCTCAAGAATTTGTTAGATCAATTTATCAAGCTTCTGAAGGTAATGTTACTGCAAACATGGACAGAGCTGCTAAAGTTCCTGTAAA
>JBGVFV010000031.1:0-3692 GCA_045121295.1 Candidatus Pelethenecus sp. | reverse complement strand
ATACTCACAAGCAGATAGGTCAGATGGAATAGCAGTAGCAGTATGTTTAACAGTATTACCACGTATTGTAGAATTATTGGATTGGTTTGATAAAGTCTATGATTTAATTGAAACAAGATGGGATAGTCAACCAGAGGATTTGAATTTAGAAGTAGCAAGTTTATTCATCCAAAGTTGTGATAAGTTTGGATTAGATAAAGAAGAAATAAACATTGATTATGAGAATTTGCTCCATGCTAGTAGAAGTGCAGACAGATATGTTATAGTGGATTTAAACGGACTTAAAATGCGATATAAGACGTTTAAAGACAGGGGAGAGGCACTTTTATACATAATGCAAAACAAACATTTAAGCCGCAATAATTTGATTGAGAGATACTAATTTGAAAGGAGGTGATAGTGTGGAAAGAATCAGACTAACAGGCGATTTAATTGTTTTATACTTACAAAAAGCAATTAAAGCATTACAAATTATGTTAATCCATTTTGAAGAGATTGTAGCACATACAGAAGAAGAAGTTTCAGATTTAACAGAGCAATTAAAAGACGTATTAGAAACAAAAGAACTTATTCAAGACATGATTGAACAACTAAAAGAAGAAGTATTTAAAAAAGGAGAGTAATTTTACTCTCCTTTTTTATTTTAGGGGTTGTATTTCTAGGGTAAATATAATATAATCTTATTGTAAGGAACAAAACAAAGATAAAGGGGAATGATAAAATGACAATTAAAGAACGTCAATTAATGATTAAAGAGTTTTCAAAAGAAATTTTAGAGGCAACTAGAATTATGGAAAGTTTGGGGTATAAAGAACATAATATAGAATTAGTACTTGAAGAAGTAATTAAAAATAATTTAAAAAAATTAAATTAAGGGTTGTAAAACAAGATTTAATATAATATAATATAAACATAAGAGGTGATAAGAATGGAAGACCAAGCAACAGTAGGTTAAAATAAAATAAAAAAGAGGTTCTAAACCTCTATCGTGTTTCATATAATATAGTATGAAACAACAAAACAAAATAAAGGGGTTTGATACTATGAATAATGTGAAATTTGAAAATAAAACAGTTAAAAATATTAATGTAGATTTACAATGGTTACCAAAATTAGGTTTGGCGAAAAAACGTATTGACCGAAATGCAATTATTGCTGGCGTAAAAGCAGGAAATAAATATGTAATTCCATTTACAGTAACATTTACAGACTATTCACAATGGGAGTCAAAATTTAGTATTGTTAAAATGTTTAAAGATGATACTAAAAAAGACATTGTTATGATTGAAGAGGACAATTTAGGACAATTTGGTGTATTATTCAATAGTTTAATGAGTGGTTCATTTAAAGGCGAAATGCAAAACGCATATGATAGAATGGTATTTAATAAAAATACATATGTAGATGAATTAAATAACGTTAAAAAACAATTAAAAGAACAACAAAATCAAACAAATTATGCACGACAAGCAAATGTTAAAAAAGATAGTGAAATTAGTATTTTAAAAAGTGAAAAAGCAGTATTGGAAGTAGAATTAGAAGAAACAAAATACCAATTAGCAGTTGTAGATAATAAAAATGAAGCAGTACAAACAAAATATAAAACAACAGTTATTCCATATGTAATTAAATTAGCTTTAATAGGTAAAACTGAAATGGAAATTTTAGCAATTTTAAGTAAAAAAGGGTTAATTTAATAAAACCCTTAATCGGTGAGCATAAAACAGTATTTGCTCACATATAATATAATATAAAGAACCTCACAAGAGGCGAAAAGGAGAATGATATTTATGGCAAATACAACTATTAAAGTTTTTGAAGTTAAATGTGATTTCTCAGAATTACCAAAAGTTAATCCTACAAAAAGTAGTTTTAGTCGTAAAGGATTAAAAGAACGTTTAACTAAACGTGAAGTATTTAAAGTACCATATGTGGCACGTACAAATATTGGTTTAGAAGAAGGTGTGTTTACTATTAATGCTTTTGAAGAACGTTCAGGTGGAAGTTCTTCTGTTGTAGTGTTACGTTCAAATAAACCATATAAAGATATTACAGTGTCATTCAATGCCTTCACAAGAGAGAAATTTACAAAAGTTTTAGAAAATGTTATTAATGAGTACAAATTTGCCGAAAGTGAAAATACAAAAGAATTACATAAACAATTAGACCAAACTGAGTTAGATATTCAAGGATATAAAAAACGTATTGAAAAATTAGAACAACAATTAGCAGAGGCAAAACAAGATGTAAGAGATGAACGTTCAAAAGGAATTACTGATTATATGAGATATGAACGTGAAATTAGTGCAGAACAAAAAGCAAAAGAAAATGCACAAAAAGAAATAAAAGTATTAACTACTGCTCTAATGGAACAAAAAACACATATGAGTAATGTTTCAAGTCATTATGAGAATGAAGTAATGCCATATTTATTAAGATTAGCACGACAAGGTTTAACTGATGAACAAATTAAATTAAAAATGCAACAAAAAGGATACAATATTAAATTATAAAAAAATAATTAGAGGGTTGAAAAACTCTCAATCTTATAATATAATATAAGTGTAAGAGGAAAACACCTCTTACAAAAATAAAAAATGATAAGTGAGGTTGATATTTATGGCAAGCAAATATATTGGTCAAGTTAAAGAGGTTAGTGGATTTACATTTACAGTAATTGACGTTGAAAAACAACGTTTCATGGTTGAGATTAACGAACCTGGTACAGATTTCACTGAAATTGAAATTGTGTCAAGAGGTGCATGGGTTCGAGGTGTATTCTCAAAAATCATGAAACGATTAAAACCTGCTCATGTAGGAGAAACACAAGTGATTAATGGAATTTTATTCACTATTATTGAATATGCAAAAGGTAAATTCACAGCAGTTGCAGAGGGATTTGATGGAGTCGTTAAACGTGGATATGATAGTTGGAAAAAAGCAAGTTTCTACAAAACTGCTATGACAAAAGATTTAGTTTCAAAAGTTAAAGAATTAGGTTTAATGGTTTTAGCAATTACTAGTCAACAAAAAACTAGTGGGGATGTAAATTCAGATGAATTACATGAGTTAAAAACAGTTTACAATTTACGTTCATTAAAAAATGCTTATAGAACATTAAGTAAAAAATTCCACCCCGACATGGAAACAGGAAATGCAAATATGTTTAAATTAGTTAAAACAATTTATGATGTACGTAAAAAATGTATTGAGGATAATTTAGAAATTTTTGGTGAAGACGACCCAAAATTTGCAGAATTAGTTGATATTGATGAAGAATTTATGAAAAAAATGCAAGGTATTCAATATTAAGATTTAATTTAGAAATACCCTGACGAGGGTTGAAATTCTCATGAGAATATAATATAATATAAGTGTAAGAAAGATTTTGAAAGGAGTGATAACCGATGCACAAGATATATGCGTTACTAGGTGGCGCTTGCACTGGTAAAGATACGGTAAGAAGAATGTTGTTGGAGTTTCATGATGATTTAGTGGAGGCAACGAGTCATACAACCAGACCAATGAGAGCAACAGAGGATGGCAGTGAATATTACTTTATTGATGTGCATGAGTTTATGAGTATGTACGAGGCTGGACAATTTGTTGAAACACGAACTTATGAAGTGATTGGTGATAAACCTGGTGAAATGGAAACATGGTATTATGGATATTCCATTGATGAACTAGAG
>JBGVFV010000030.1:0-2911 GCA_045121295.1 Candidatus Pelethenecus sp. | reverse complement strand
TCACCACCTTCTATGTATACTATAACACAAGTTATGTACAATATATTGGACATATAAAACTTTTTTTAATATTTTTTAAATTTTTTACCAAAAATAGGTTTTATAGAGTTTTATAGGTTTAAATATGCTGTTTTGAAACCTCTGCTATTCTATTATTTCCCAATGGCCTTTTTTAGAAGAACCAATATACTTTATTTTGTTACTATTGTTAATAGTCCTTTGTACAGTTTTAACTGTTTTGCCTATTAATAACGCTAATTCTTTTCTGGTTATTGTATTATTATTTTTGATTGCTGCAACAATTATTTTCTCATATGTATTTTGAGGGACATTTTTAGAGACATTTTGAGGGACATTTATTGCACCATTTCTAACATTGGCATTTAAAACTTCTCTATCAAAAGGTAATACGACATTTATATAATTATCATTTATTTCAAACACTTCTTTACCATAAACCTCAATGACATCAGGAATACCGTGACCTGTTTGTTCAGACAAATCTAAATCGTTAAATATTCTCATTAACGCTTTATTTCTTGGTTTACTTACTCCTTTAAAAAAAGTTTCCTTTGTTTGATCATACGGCAAACCGCCATGTGATATAATTTCTATCCTATCTTCAAAAATATAAACCGCTGGTTCAACGCTTGTCCAATCGTTATGTACTATCGCATTAATTAATACTTCTTTTAAACAATGCATATCTAACAATCTTTTATCTATACGTCTAGCTCCTGTCATTGTCGACATAGTATAATTTTCTGCTTCTAATCTGTTTAACATTCTATCTATAGCAGTTAATAAGCATTTATATCCATATTCACTTTTTTCTAATAATATTGCTTTATTCTTTCCTTTAAATTTAGCAACTTTTATAGAAATTCTATTTTCATCACTTAACAATTCTGCTAGTAAGTTATATTTTCCATCTTCGGTTAGCAAACTCAAATTTCTCTCAAATGTTTCATCATTTAAATTGAACTTCATATCACTATAGTACACTTTTAATTGTTTAAAGGATAAATCTCTCTTGTTACTTTCTATTTGAGTTATATCGTTATTTCTTAAAAGCGTTTTAAGATATTTGGTTGCAATTAATTTTTCACTCATACTTTGACAAGTAGAACCACTTCTGATGTAACACCCTTTCGAACTTCTACCATATTTTTTAATATAATATAATTCATTACCTTTTTTAACGTTTACTTCTACAATTGTTTTTTGATTGATAAATTCCAAAGAAACGGTTATTAGTTCCTGAGGATTAGGTAAAATGGTTGTTGCAATAATATCAGCAATTTTCTTTAAAGTTTCATCAACTTTTTCAATGCCACAAACAGTTCCATCATCTTCAACACCAACATAAATTACACCATCATGAGTGTTTAGGAATGCTACAATCTCCTTTTCAAAATGTTCATTTAAATTTCTTTTTAGCTCTACGCTTTCTGTTTCTACATATTTCATACACATTTACCTCCTTAAAGAAACAAAAAAGCGGAAAACTACAAAGCTAAAAAGTATCACATTTAAGTGACCAACTTAATATAGCTTTGTAATTCTCCGCGTAATTCCATATGCGCGTGCCTAGAGTAACCTATCTTGACACTTTTATAAGTGTATTACTCTTTCTCAGGGTGGATTAAACTCCCTATATGATGCACATGAATCATCATATAGTTCATAGTTGTTCCACATAATTATTATAACATTTTTCTATTTTATTAACAATGTTATAGCAAAGAAAAAGTTACAATTTTAAAAGATTGTAACTTTTATAATTCCTATTGATTTTTAATAGTAACTTCCATTTGATTAAATGGTATTTCAATTCCGTTTTCATCAAATGCCTTTTTAACTTCATGCATTAAATAACGATGAACTGTCCAATAATCTTTATTATTAGCCCATACTCTAATATTTAAATCAATACCTGAAGCTTGGTAAGAACCTACAGCTACAAATGGTTCAGGTGTTTGATCGATTAATTCATTTTTTGCACATAAATCAAAGATTAATTGTTTTGCTTTTTCATAGTCAGCATCATATGCAATAGTCATAACAACATCTACTCTACGTTTATCCTTAATAGAGTTATTAACGATAACATTGTTAGCTAATGAACCATTAGGAACATGTACAACACGATTATCTGGTGTTACTAATGTTGTATAGAACATATGAATATCTTCAACTGTTCCTGATTCACCATTAGTGAAAATATAATCACCTATTCTAAATGGTCTCATTAAGATAATGATAATACCACCAGCTAAATTAGATAATGATCCTTGTAGTGCTAAACCTAAAGCAACACCACATGATGTTATTAATGCAGTAATAGAAGCTGTTTCTATACCTACATATCCAACAAAACATAAAACTATTAAACCTTTAACAATAACTCTAATAGCTGATGTTATTGTGCGTAATAATGTTTCATCTACATTTTTAGCTTTTAATCTTTTGTAAAGTTTCTTTGTTAAGATGTTTATTATCTTAAATAAGATAATCATTAATACCAAACCAATAACTAGTTTGACACCTGTAGTCATACACCAATTAATTATTGTATTTAATAAATCTTGCCAATTAATTTTTGGTGCAATTGTTGTTTCTGTTAAGAACATTTTAATACACCCCTCTTATTATCTATATATATAATATATTATTTAACAGTTTTAATAACTTCAATTCCACCCATATATGGTCTTAATGCAGCTGGAATGTTTACACTTCCATCTTCATTATAGTTGTTTTCAATGAATGCAATTAAACCTCTTGGAGAAGCTAATACTGTATTATTTAATGTATGAACAAAATATGTACCTTTATCATCTTTAGTACGGATAGCTAAACGACGAGCTTGTGCATCACCTAAAGTTGAACAAGAACCAACTTCATAATA
>JBGVFV010000029.1:0-8846 GCA_045121295.1 Candidatus Pelethenecus sp. | reverse complement strand
ACACCACCAGGAACCTTTGTGATAACTGATACTTTATCAACAACGTTATCAAAATCAACATCACCACAAAGCTTATTTGTTATTGGATCACGGTTAACACCAACATCAATAACAACAGCTCCTTCTTTAACCATATCAGCTTTAACAAATTTAGGTTTACCTAATGCGGCAATTAAAATATCTGCTTCTTTAGTGATACTACCTAAATCTACTGTACGGCTATGTGTAGTAGTAACAGTAGCGTTATTATCTAATAATAATTTAGATACAGGCATACCTACAATATTACTTCTACCGATAACTACAGCATTCTTACCAGCAATTGGATAATCAATAGATTTTAATAATTTAATAACACCCTTAGGTGTACATGGAACTACACCAGGTTGTTTTAAATATAAAGATGCAACATTTAATGGATGGAAACCATCAACATCTTTATCAAATCTTACTGATTCAATAACCTTATCAGTATTAATATGACGGGGTAATGGTAATTGAACTAATATACCATCAACACCTTCATCATTATTAAGTTTATTAACTATTTCTAATAATCTTTCTTCTGTTATATCGCTTGTTTCACGAATAGTAGTATTTTTAATACCTACTTCTATACAAGCTTTTTCTTTACCTTTAACATAAGAAACACTACCTGGATCTTCACCAACTAAAATAACAGCTAAATGAGGTACTCTACCATATTTCTTTTCTAGTTCAATAACCTCTACAGCCATTTGTTCTTTTAAGCTTTTAGCTAAATCCTTACCACTTAAAACAACACCCATATTAAACTCCTAATACTTCAAATAATTTCTTTGCTGCACCTTCAGGACCAGCATGTTCTTTTCCATATATAGCTAATTCAGTATATAATTGACCAACTAATACTTTATTTTCAAATAATTTAGAGAAATATTCATCAATTAATACTCTAGTCTTTTCTTCTTTTTGAACTGGACCGAATGGGTTAGCGAAGAATGATTCTACTAATCCAACTTCTTGTGTAGTACCCTTAGCACATCTAGCACCTCTAATAAATGTATTGATTGCCTCTTCTTTATCAGTAAAGAATTGTAATTGGTTTTCTACATCATCGTAATTGTTGGCATATAAAACCATATCCACTTTATAACCCTTCATAATTTGACGGTAAGTTGCTACTGGAACAACTAATCTTGAATTTTCTTTATCAGGGTTCATAAATATTGCTCTATCCATTTCTTTATATGCATATCCTGAGGCCATATCATCTAATCTAACGAATGCCCCAATTTCTGTACCATATGCATAAACTTCACCATCAACCATTTTAAATGTACCCATATCATCAAATACAGTCACTTGATTAGAAATATTATCACCAGCATAAGAATGTAATGCTTCAAGTGATTCACTCTTACCAGCACCACTATCACCAATAATAACAACATTCTTAACAGTACCATTCTTTAATGTTAAGCTTACACAAGCACCATGTAATGGTAAATGTCCATTATCAATCATTTTAACATTATATAAAGTTAATAACATTTTCTTCATATAACCAAAATAGTCAATAGAATCATTATGTGGTGCTACACCTACATAAATATCATTTTCACTATCATAATGGAATACTGATTCACTATCAACATTAGCTCCAAAAATATATAATAAATCTGGTTTAACCATATCACATTGACTTACAGGAACAAATTCGAATAAGTTACATAAAGTTATACCATGAGCTAAATAATCTCTATGGAAATAAATGTAGGCTAAAGCACTACCAACTTTAGCTGCATAACAGTAAAAGTCTGTTGCTTTAAAATCATCACCAATCATTTCAATAGGATTAGTTAAGCTTTCAGGATATGTACCTGTTCTTTTGTTTTTATTTGAATAAGAAATAAATGGTGGTCTAATTAAGATTTGTTCAATACATTGAGCATTATATAAGAAAGAATATTTACTTTCTTTACCCATCCATTTATTTTTTGAAATTAATAATCCAGCATTAACACCAGCTGGTAATGCACGATAAATATAGAAAGATTTACCTAATAACTTTTGAGAAATAGTACGATATGTATTTAACACAACATTAGTAAATTCATCCATTGCATGTGTAAATGAAATAGAGTCAATACCAGAGGCATTATTTTTAGAATATACTACACCATATCTTTCTAAACGACGCCAATAATCATAAAAGTTTTCTACTATATCATAAAGTACTTCAGAATGATTTAATACTACTTCATAATTCTTATTCATTTTTTTGATTTCTTCAATAGAAAATTCTAATAACAATTTGAATAAAGTAATATAACTATTTTCACAATCTGCTAATAATTCAATCACTTCTAAAAAAGCATTATTTTCAGTTTTCTTGATATGTTTTAAATATCTTTTCCAAATATCTTTAAAACAGTTTGAACTTAATACCTCTATTTCATTTTTACAAAATAGTTCTGAGAAGTTCATTACTATTTGTCTTGATCCCTTAACGTACTCCATGATCATTCACTCCTATAAATTAAAATAATCCTACTACCTTACCATCAATAACATCAATATTGTTTGCTGCTGGAACTTTTGGTAAACCTGGCATTGTTAATACACTACCAGATAAAGCAACAATAAATCCAGCACCAACTGATGGTTTTAACTCTCTAACTTTAACAATAAAATCAGTTGGTCTACCTAAAGCTTTAGCATTATCTGATAAAGAGTATTGTGTTTTAGCAATACATACTTTTAAATTATTCCAACCATTTTCTTTTATTAATTCTAATTGTGCTAATGCTTTTTCACTTAATTCAACACCATTAGCACCATATATTTCTTTACAAATCTTTTCGATTTTTTCTAATACTGTCATTGATTCATCATATAAAGGTTTGTAGTTTGATTTACCACTTTCGATAGCAGCAACAACCTTATTAGCTAAATCAATACCACCTAAACCACCTTTAGCAAATACTTCTGTTAAAGAAATTTCATGACCATTTTCCTTAGCCCAATTTTGTAAGAATTCAATTTCAGCATCTGTATCAGTATGGAAACGGTTAATAGCAACAACATAGCTTAAACCGAATTTTTTGATATTTTCTAAATGCTTTTCTAAGTTAACAACACCCTTAGCTAAAGCATCAACATTTTCACCTTTTAAATCTTCTAGTGCAACACCACCATGCATTTTTAAAGCACGAATAGTAGCAACTACTACAACACAACTTGGCGTAATACCAGCACTTTGACATTTAATATCTAAGAACTTTTCAGCACCTAAATCAGCCCCAAATCCAGCTTCTGTAACAACATAATCAGCTAAACGAATAGCAGTCTTTGTAGCAATTGCTGAATTACAACCATGAGCAATATTAGCAAATGGTCCACCATGAACTAAGGCAGGTGTATGTTCTAATGTTTGAACTAAATTAGGTTTTAAAGCTTCTTTCATTAATAACATAACAGCACCAGTAGCTTTAATATCTTCAACTGTAACAGGTTTGTTGTCATATGTATAGGCAACAACCATTCTACTAATTCTTTCTTTAAAATCAGCAGCATCCTTAGCTAAACATAATACAGCCATAACTTCTGATGCAACAGTAATATCAAAATGATCTTCTCTAGGAACACCATTCTTTTTACCACCTAAACCAACATTAACACATCTTAAAGCTCTATCATTCATATCTAAAGCTCTATGCCAAATGACATTTTCAGGATTAATGTTTAATTCATTTCCTTGGAATATATGATTATCAAGCATTGCAGATATTAAATTGTTAGCTGCAGTAATAGCGTGAATATCACCAGTAAAATGAAGATTAATATCTTCCATTGGAATAACTTGTGCATAACCACCACCACAAGCTCCACCTTTAACACCCATAACAGGTCCTAAGCTTGGTTCTCTCATAGCTACCATTGCATTCTTGTCTATTCTATTTAATGCATCAGCTAAACCAATTGTTACAGTTGATTTTCCTTCACCAGCTGGTGTAGGGTTAATTGCTGTAACCAAAATAACCTTACCATTTTTATTGATGTCACTTTTTAAATTAATTTTCGCCTTATATTTACCAAAGCATTCTAATTCATCATTAGTAATATTAACTTTTTTGGCAATTTCACCAATTTCTAAAATTTCTGCAGAACTTGCAATTTCTAAATCTGTAAGCATAACTTTCACCTCGTAATTAAAATACATTTCTATTATACTAATTAAACAAACTTAAAACAAGAAAATAATCATTTTTTATTCTTTTATAAGAATAAATATAAAACTTATTAAAATTATTATATTTTTTTATAAGAAAAAAGTCCCATAAAACTAATAGTTTTATGGGAAAGTATTATTCTAATGGTAAAATATTAGCTTCTTTTTCACAGCTTACAACGATTGATGTATCAATGTTACTAACTGCTGGAACACATAATAATTTATCAAAAACGAAATCACGATAATATTGGAAATTCTTTGCAACAATCTTTAATAAGAATGCGGCGTCACCTGTAATTGTATAACACTCAATTACTTCAGGTATTTTCTTAACTTCGTTAATAAAAACTGATGTAGTTTCTCTATTAAGAGGAGACATAAATACTTTAGCGAAACAAGTGATTTCAAAACCTAATAGTTTTTCATCAACGCTAGCATTAATGCTCTTAATAACATTATTTTCCTTTAAATTTTTCACTCTTATTAAACAAGATGATGGGGCTAAACCTATTTTCTTCGCAAGATCTACGTTACTAATAGATGCATCTTCTTGTAATAATTCGACGATTCGCTTATCATAATCGTCTAAATGTATAGTGGCCATTTCAAAAACCTCCCTTTTTCCTTTTCCATTAGATGTATTATAACACCAATAACAAAAAAAGTAAATAAAATTTCGAAAAATACTTATTTTTTGCATATTATTCAACAAAAAGGCTTTTTTTGATGTTTTTAATGAAGTAAATGTTGTTTATAGTAAAATTATTTAGTGAAAACACTAACCAACTTTACATCCTTACTACTTGTCTTTATTTCAATTTTATGATTGCCAGATGAAACATTTACCAGATAGATTGTTTGTAATTCATCTGATGATTTTAATTCAATAACTTCATATTTTTGTTCGTCTATGCTAATCTTAATAGTTGTGTCTTTAGATACTATTGCGTATACGCCTATTAATTCACCTTTAAATTCATAACTCAAATGGCCACTCTTGCTGTAAATTACATTACTGTGATTAGATAATTCACTATTTGTAGTAACCCATTTACCATAAGACTTAACACTTGAATCAGTTATTGATACTAATGTAGATTGTGGAATAAATGTACCAATATCAATTTTACTAATAGCTACATACTTTTTAGATTCTGATTCTTTAATTACTAATTTAATGTATCTAGAAGAAATAAAATCTTCCATATTAATTAAAACACTTCTATCTATAACTTCAAGATTTGAATAAGACTTATATAAATTTAAAGCCTCTAGGCTTTCACCAATATATAAATCAAATGTTACAGGAACATGTGATTCAGCATTATTTTTGCCATAAATTCGAATGAAATTAAAATTCTTTATTTCTTTCATATCAATAGTAATTGTTATATCTTCATTTATAGCTGAATTATTATGGGCATATGTATTAATATTACCATCTAGCATATTATCAAGTTTAAATTCATCACTCCATGGTGTAAAATTAATTGATTCAATAATTTCAAAATTTGAAGTATCAATTAAGGCGTTATTTGTATAATATGTTCTAGGATAATGATTATTTGGTTTAAATACATCTTCTTTATATTTAGAATCTATACCTATTATATATTTATTAGAAATAGTAGTTGCTGAAACTTCTTCTAAATTAAACTTACCATAGGCTATATCCGAATATCCATTAGCCGACTTAGATAAAGTTATTGTTTTAATATATACATAAGTATTATCTTTTAATTCTATATCATAATATGCATTAGAATTATCATTTGTATAATTAGAATTCCCATTAATATATGATACTAATTTATAATTTTTATCATTACCAACACTAATATACATAAATACATTATCTTTACCCTTAATATACCATCTATATTTACTCGTATCAGTAATATATACTTTAGCCTCATTTATAGTGATAGTATTTGCGTCTAATGAAGTATTATTAAATGAATTTAAATATGTTTCACTTACACTTTCATAACCCTTAAAACCATTAGCTTCTGCAATAACTATATTTTTATATAATGAATTTTTATATGTATAGGTTGTACTTTTTACTTTAGCATCTTTTTGAACAAATTCATAAAATAAGGTAATAGTACGAATCTCATCTTCCATATATTTATATGAAATAGAAACTTCTACTAGATTAGAACTAAAGTCAGTTGGATTAGGTGTATAAGTGAAACCTTGTTCAGTCTTTACTAATTCACCATTAGTATTAGCACTTATATCAACTTCAGTAACCTTACAAACAGATGGATATACTACTTCATCTAAAACATTAACATTTAAAGTTTCACCATATTCTAATTCATAAGGTCTAACTGTTGAGGTCATTTCATTATATGATGTTTTTGTTTGATATATAGAGCTAAATGGAATAAACATTTGGTAATTTAAATTCTTGACATATTCTTTTACTTCAGGACTTAAATTATAATTACATAATTCTTCAAAATAATATGTCATGTCATATCCACTAGCTTCTGTAAAGGCCTTATACCAAGAATCATCGTTTCCTTTATTTTCTTGTAACTTAACAGCTTTTAAAAACGTATCTACACCAAATGAATGAATAAGTGTAGAATATGTTTCTAATGAATGTATAGGTTCATTAGATTCATTATTTAATAATGTTTTTAAAGGATAGCTAGCGTATGTGTGGGCATTCCATCCATCTAAATCCTTTAATGTATTTCTATTTGAAGAAATCTTTGTGTATAATGCATAACTTAATATACTAGCGGCATTATTTGTTACTTCTCCACCTTCACTAGCTCCATATTGTTGATAGTGATGGTTATATTCATGAATAGTTCCCCACATACCATTATTTGTAAAATATTCATAGTTTAATGAATTACTAAACCATGATAATGGCATAACACAAAAATTAGCACCAACAAAAGCAACAGCCGCACCAGCTGGTACATATGTATCATATCTCATACTTATACCTACATTAGCTGAAGCTGAAGGAAGTTGATTACTAATTAAAGATATATTTTCCCACATCTTAGCCACATTATAAAAGTTGTCAAAATCCATACTTTCTAATAAATATTTAGGGCCAGAATGACGAATAGAATCATCCCAAACTTCTAAATCAAAATATGGGGCTGTACTGTCTTTAGTTCTATAAAACTCTTCAGGTGTTGTTAAACCTAAAATAAAGTGACTATATTCAACGGCACCGCTAATAGTTACACTATAAGAAGCGTTCTTATTTTTAGGTTCACCTAAATATATAGCACCCCCTAAAAAGCTTCCTACATACGTTACAGTTTCATTAACTTTCATTGCGTTAACAGTTAAAGGCATACGAGTGAAAGATTTATCTAAAGGTATCTCAGCAGCACCACTACTACGGTTACCGGCATTACCTATCCAAACTTCAAATCCGCCACATTCACTTAAATCTTCTTCACTAATTTCAATTTTAATAACCTCTCCTGCAGGAGCATATAGCCCAGTAATATAATTACCTAAATTTCTTGGTGTTATATTAATCTTTTTAATTACGGCTTTTTCTTTATCACTTACATCCCCACCATATAAACCTATACTGGCAGAATGTTTATAAATTTTCTTTCCTGTTTCTTTTCCATTTAAATATAAATTACCTAATTCATCCATTTTATCATAAGTATTATTAGATGAGATTAGTTCTTTATTCTCGTTATATATGGCTGTTTTTTCTTCAATATCACCATCAAATGTTTTATTATATTCTGGATAACGTTCTAAACCGCCATCACTGACAACTGGTAATTTTCTTTTTGTATTACCTAATATTTCATAGCTTTGTAAGACTTTCCCTTCATTAGGATATTCAAAGCCTTTTTCATTTGTACAAGAAACCAATGTAATAAGAATTAATATAGAGGATAAAATAAACATCAAACATTTTTTCATTTTAATTCCTTACCTCCTCTATATACTAATAATGGTTCTGCCCATACCGCATGATCATTACCATTTCCACCCAAATCATCTACAACTAAAGTTATTCTATTTACTTTTTTCATTTCAAGTTCGACTAAAACAGCTTCACTACTTCCATTCATTTCTGTTGATTCATAAACTAATTCTTGATCAAAGTAAATTAAAAACTTAATGCTTGTATTAGGGTTATTTCTGGCAGTTTTATTAACTCCTAAATAAACACTAAACTTTTTAGGATTAAATTTTTTTAAATCATCAAAAACCAATGTAGAATGAGCATGAACGAAGAAACCCTTCTCACATTCTTTGTCATTACCCATATATAATATAGAAAGTTGATTATCATCATAATCTTTATTAACACCTAAATCATAATATCCTACTTCAGTGTAATTAGGTTTCAAATCAGATAAATAAACTTCTCTTTCTTTAAAACTGATTAATACAAAAACACCTAATCCTATTATTGATATTATTAACAAGAATATAAAGAATTTCTTCATTTCTTTTACCTCCTAAAACGTTAAAATAAAGGTTTCAAAACAGCATATTTAAACCTATAAAACTCTATAAAACCTATTTTTGGTAAAAAATTTAAAAAATATTAAAAAAAGTTTTATATGTCCAATATATTGTACATAACTTGTGTTATAGTATACATAGAAGGTGGTGA
>JBGVFV010000028.1:0-4611 GCA_045121295.1 Candidatus Pelethenecus sp. | reverse complement strand
CTGAGTTTCAACATCATAATAATATCCTCTATATCTAATAGGATTTATTACTGCTATATTATCAGTATTTAAATTAATTACTGTGTTTCCAAATGGATCATAACTATATCTAGCCACAATTGCACCAGTATTATCAACAATTGCTTCTACATCATTAAACATGTTTCTAATATATGTATATGTTTTACTATTGTAAATAAAACCTACCATTCCATTTACACCATATAGATATTCTATACAATGTGTAGAACCTTTTGTTTCTTTTAATAATCTATTACCTTCATAGTAATAATACGTTGTAACTCCATTTACCGTCTTACTATATCTATTTGAATCTCCGTCATATTCAAATGTAATAGTATTACCATTTCCATTATATGATACTAACCTACCATTTGTAAATGAAAAATTAATATTACCATACGTAGATAAATATCTTCCGCTATATGTTAATGTCTTACCATTAAATACTTTCAGTAATTGATTTTGATATGTAGGGTTTGTCCCTGAAACAAATATATTTCCATCGTTATCATATGTATAAGATTTAATTACACTATTATTTTTCTTATATGCTGTTATTCTACATAAATTATCGTATGTATATTCTTCTACATCACCATTAATATTCGTTTTCTTACAAACCATACCTCTATCATATTCATATGAATTTTGTAAAATATTCTCATTATTCTTTTTAATTGTTTCTTTACCAATATATCTTGTTGTTTTATATGTTGATGATGGAACACCTAAATATTCATATACTTTATCACAACTAACATTATCCATATTTACTGTTTGATCAGTAACTCTACCAAAATCATCAACTATAATATTATCATTCATCACATGATTTCCATGTCTATCACATTCATATATTAAATACTTAGAAGTTGCTGTTCCATATTCTTCTTTTTTTGATGTTACTATTTCTTTATGTTCTGCCTGTACACCCATATCTGTTAAAACAGAATAATTATAACCAACATTATTTGTTACTGTTGTATCATATTGAATATTTGCTTTTGATACAGTATGTCCATATAAATCATTTGAAATACCTCTAACATTACCAAACATATCATAATAATAATTAATGATTCTTCCTTTTATAGTCTTTTTACGTAATCTAGCAGCTTGTGAATTTATTCCACTTCTTTCATAATATTCACACAACAATACTTGGGTTGTTCCTTCTTTAATCGATAATATTTTACCATACTTATCACATGTGAATGTTTTAGTATCACCCTTTGAATCAGTAACAGTTAAAACTACATTTCCTCCACTAACACTATAACTATAATCTAATAATGTCGAAATTACACTGCCATTTGAATTTAATAATTTTACCTTATCTAATTGACCATATACATCTAATTCAAATTTATATTGCGTGTTTTGTGTTTTATATACTTCTACATCATCACTAGAATTATAATTAATTGTATTTGTGTTTGGTGAATAGCCCATATATGATAATGTCTTTAAATCTCCAAAATAACTATATCCATATTCATATTGATTGTTTTTAGTTATTCCTGTTGGATTTCCTAAAATATTATTTGTATAATCTACTTTTAAATACTCATCATTTACTGATGATACAAAACCTAAAGAATCATAACTATATTTTACAGAAATATTTGTAGATCCTTTACTTTCTAATTCTTCATCTACTCTACCTGTTCCGCTATTTAGTATTACTTCTTTTTTATATGGGGTAGATGTTGTTGGTAAGACTTCTAATTTAGATAAGAAATTATTAAATTGATCATAACTTGTTCTATTCTTTATTAAATTAGAATATGATGTACCTTGTTTAACTAACACCATTTCATCCATAATCGTATTTGATGATGTCATTTGCACTTTTTGGAATTGATATTCTTCTACATTTTGTCCACTTGTATCCTTTAATACTTGGTGTTTTAATAGACCATATTTAATATTTGGCATTGTTAAAGATGCGTAACCTGTTGATAGTGAAACACTACTACAGTTATATAACATATTTTCTCCGTTATTATACCAAACTAATTTATTTGAATCCCTATAATAGCTTCTTTCTGTTTGTCTTATATCCTCTAAGCTCATCTTTAAAGTTGATACTGTTTTTGTTGCACCATCATTATATGTTATTGCTGAAATATAATCTTTACTATATTTTACTCCATCAATTTGTTCAACATATGTAGTACTATTTCTAATAATATTATGACACAATTCTGTCTTTTGTGATGGCTTCGGTGTTAATACTATTGATGTGAATTTTACTGTTCTATTTGAAATAGTATTTGTAATAGGAACATATAATGCTAAACTATTAACCTCTTGCGTAATTTTAATAGGCATTGTTAAAAATTGATATCCATCTACGGTAGGATCAAAAACTAAAGTTCCACTTTGACTTTGATTGATATGAACTGTTCCTTTTAAAACTCCACTATTTAAATTATTACTTTCACTTCCTGTTATTTTACATCCAATATTTAATATATAATCACCTACAGGAAGACTATCAAAACATATATTTGTATTTGTTGATGAAGATGATATAAAATCACTAATATATCTTTCTTCGCCACAATTAAAATCCATTAATTCTTGTTTTTCATCTGATATATTATAATGTTTTAGTGAACATACACTATCATTAATAATTTCATAACTTGTTTTTATAAAACCATAATCATCAAAATGATATTCATTCACAATTTCTAAACCTGTAGTATTTACATACTTTGTTGTCTTAACATTTGTGATATTTCCTTTATATGTTAACTCTTCTTTTTTACTAATATAACTAGAATAATAATTCTCAATTTTTGTGACTTTCTTATTAGAATAATTAAATTTTACTTTATAATTACCATATCTAATTGTATTTAAAATATATTCATTAAATGATACTGGTGGAATAACAGCTCTTGCTGAAAATCCACTTGCGGCATCAATAGTTAAATATTCATAATATTCAACCTTATTTATTTCATCAGTAATTGATGAAATTAAACTGTCTGAATTAATACTAATTTTTACTACTCTACCATCACTTGATGTAATAGTAACCAGTGTAGATGTATAGTTAATATTAATATATTTACTATCACATGTAATCTTTGTAAGTCTACCACTAGTATCATATGTTAATGTTGTTGTTAGTGTTAAACTTGTAGTTTTTCTAACCTTTATACTTGTTAACAATCCTGTACTATTAAACGTTAATGTGGTATTCTCTTGTTTAATCTCATAACCTGATGATAAAACTTTCATATATGCAAAGTTTCCACTTTGATCATAATATACCTTTGTAGAACTTGAACTGGATAAATTGTTTGCTAACTTAAACACATGTTTTTTATATGATCCATCAATATAAATATAATCATTACCATTTTGAAATAAAACTTGTTGATAATTAAACTTAAATCCCTTACCTAATCCACTAATTACTGATGTTTTTAGTAATGTTGTATCATTATTACTAATGTTATAACTCATTGATAAATCAATACTAGAATTAGGTGTCATTACTGATAATAATTCTTTATCATAATACATCTTACCACTTCTAATATTTACACTATATCTATCTTCTTTAATTCCACCATCTAAAAACAATTGATTCTTTATTAAATCATTTTCTTCAATTTTACATAATCTTAATTCTGGTTCATATCCTATTGATGCTGATGATGTATATAATTTTAATTCTTGATTACATATGATTGATAAGTATTTGGGTTCTGTTGATGAACCAAAAAATTCTTTTATATCTACTTCTCTATATGTAACACTTCCTTCAACTACATAATTTAATGGTTTGTATGTTGATTGATTGATATAACTATCTGTTGATAGATAAATATATGCTGCCGCTTGAGTTGAACCACTTTGTCTAAATCTTAATCTTACTTCATGGATACCATCAAATGTTGATATGTTTGGTGTTAAACACATATGTATCATATATACACTATTCGCCGTTACTAATGAAGCACTTGTGTTTGTTACACTTAATGTGTTTCTATTTACCATTTTCATACTTAACATTGGATTTGTTATACTTTCTACAACCTTAATACTCATTTTTTTCTCCTTCTTTCATTTGTTTTATTATTTGATTAGCTCCTGTAGAAGCTAATCCTGAAATTATACCTATCATTATTGATTCTAAATAATTATTAAAAACAGGATATAGTACTTCATTTACTAATCCCAATATTCCCCCTGTTATCCCAACTATAATAGGTATATATTTATATTTACTTTTCTTCTTTAGAATAATCACTTTAAATATCTGACCAATTAAATAACTAATCACTGTGATTGATGGTATTATCAAATTTTCCATAAACAATTCCTTCTAAAGTAATTATTCTTTTTAATAGATCGTTATAATCTATTTCTACATGTTCTAATCTTTTTTCTATTCTATCTATCGCTTTTTTTATATAGCTTATATCACTTAATAAAACACCATTATCCAATGCTTCTTTAATGCTATCTTTATCCTTATTTCTTTTTAAAGCTAAATAAGCTATAAGGATAGATAAAATAGAAATAAATGTTGTAATTATATAAGTTACTATTTCCATTTTATCT